>NZ_JAMGBB010000001.1:2455000-2593378 GCF_023516505.1 Sphingomonas brevis
GAAGTCCAGCTGCTGCTGATCGACCCGAAGGACATGCCAAATACCGGCGATCCGGCGACAGCGACAGTCGCGGTTGAGATCTAGAGGAGGATGAAATGTTCAGCCATGTGATGGTCGGTTCGAACGATCTTCCGCGTTCGAAAAAATTCTACGACGCGCTGTTCGGCAAGGAAGGCCGGACCGACGACAAGGGACGGCTGAGCTATGGCCGGCGCGGCGCGGTGTTCATGGTTTCCAACCCGATCGACGGACAGGCGGCGTGCCACGCCAATGGCGGAACGATCGGCTTTGGCTTTGACACAACCGAGGAAGTCGATGCCTGGCATGCGGCCGGTTGCGCCAATGGGGGCACATCCTGCGAAGATCCGCCTGGCTATCGTGAGAATGCGCTCGGTAAGCTGTACCTTGCTTATTTGCGCGACCCCGACGGCAATAAGCTGTGCGGCCTGTACCGCCCGCAGCAATGACGATCGAAACCGTCAGCGAGGTGAACAGCCATGGTGGGGTGCAGGGCGTCTATCGCCATGCATCGTCCTCCACCGGCACGGACATGGCGTTCAGCCTGTTCGTGCCCGAACATGAGCCGGGCGCGAGGCTACCGGTACTTTGGTATCTTAGCGGCCTCACCTGCACCCACGCTAACGTCACCGAGAAGGGCGAGTATCGCGCCGCCTGTGCCGAACATGGCATCATCTTCATTGCGCCGGACACTTCGCCAAGGGGCGAGGGCGTGCCGGACGATGCTGACGGAGCATGGGATTTCGGGCTCGGGGCCGGCTTTTACGTCGATGCGACCGAGGAGCCGTGGGCGGCCAATTACCGGATGTGGAGCTATGTCACGTCAGAGCTTCCTGGCCTGGTCGCCGAGCATTTTCCGGTCGACCTGGAACGGCAGGCTATTACCGGTCATTCGATGGGCGGGCATGGCGCGCTGACCGTGGCTCTGCGGCATCCCGGCTGGTTTCGTTCGGTTTCGGCGTTCGCGCCGATCGTCGCTCCAGGCCAGGTGCCGTGGGGCGAGAAGGCGCTTGGAAATTATCTGGGTCCGGATCGCCTGCCGTGGCGCGCTCATGATGCCGTTGCCCTGATCGAGGATGGGGCGCGGCTGGACGAGCTGCTCGTCGATGTCGGCGATGCCGATCCATTCTTCGAGCGCGAATTGAAGCCCGAGCTGCTTGAGCGCGCTTGCGCCGGAGCCGGCATGGCGCTGACGCTGCGTCGCCAACCGGGTTACGACCATAGCTATTATTTCATCTCGACCTTCATGGCCGACCATATCCGTTGGCACGCGGAGCACCTGAACCGGTGACGTCCGGCTTCGAACCGTGGGTTCAGCAGGCGCTGTGCGTCGGGTCGGGATTGCTGGTCGGCATGCTGGTCGGCCTGGAACGCGGCTTCAAGCTGCGCGACCAGCCGGAGGGCCAACGGGTTGCCGGGGTCCGTACCTTCAGCCTTTTGGGCCTGGGCTCGGGCGCGGCCGGGCTGATCGGTCCCGCCCAGCCGATGGTGGCGGGGGCACTTGTCCTCGGCATGCTGGGTTTCCTCGGGCTCGCCTATGCCCCCAAGCTGAAAGCCAGGGGCGATGCCACCAGCCCTATCGCCGCCGCCGCGACGATCGCGGTGGCGTTCCTCGCCGGGATGGGCAGCATCGGCCTGGCTCTCGCCAGCACGGCCGTCATCGTCCTGATCCTTGCAATGCGCGAGGAATTGCATGGCTTCGTCGGCAAGTTCGACGAACGCGATGTCAAGGCGCTCGCCCGGTTCACGGTGATCGCGCTCGGTGTGCTGCCATTCCTGCCCAACGAGTCCATGGGGCCTTATGGCGCGTGGAATCCGTGGAAGCTGTGGTGGGTGGTCGTGCTGGTCACCGGATTTTCCTTCGCGGCCTATGTCGCCAACCGCATCTTTGGGGCGCGTCGGGGCACGATCGCGACCGCGCTCATCGGCGGCGCCTATAGCTCCACGGCCGTTACCCAATCGCTTGCGCAGCGCCTTGGCTCGAAAGAGGCGGGCGGCGCGGAGGCAGCCGGGATCGCCCTCGCCAGCGCGGTTATGTACCTGCGTGTCATTGTGCTGGTTGCGTTGCTCGCGCCGCGCATACTGCCGGCGTTCGTGCTGGTCGTGGCGCCTGCATTGGCGGTCGCCTGGATCGCCGGCTGGTGGCTCTATCGCAGGGCGTCGCAGTGCGAAGGTCCCAGCCCGCCAGGGAACCCGATCGCGTTGGGTCCCGCGCTTGGGTTCCTGCTGTTTATCGCCGTCGCGGCAGTCATCGCGCGCTGGGCCGAAGGCCAGTTTGGCGCGGAGGGGATCGCCGTCCTTTTGCTGATCATGGGGTCGATGGATGTCGATGCGGCGATCGTCACCGCTGGCGGGCTGCCTGCCGAAGCCATCGCCGCGGCCCTGGCCGCGCTGGCACTTGGCGGAACAATCCTTGCCAACATGTCGGTCAAGCTCGGAATCACACTCGTCTATGCGCGGGGAAAGGGCGTGAGCGCGGCGCTTGCGCTCGGCGCGAGTATGGCCGCACTGACGGCTAGCCTGATCGCGGGATGGCTAAGACTTTGAGGCAGCAGCCACTGCAGAATTGGGCAGGCTTCACACCGGATCAGTCGACGATCAGCGAATAGCCGACTCCTCTGACGGTCGCGATCGACCTCGGCGGCGAATGTAAATGGAGCTTTTGGCGCAGCCCGGCAATCAGCAGGCGCAGGTGGGCAACACTATGAATGCCGCCCAAATGACCGATCAGCTCATCGTTGGCGACAGGCTTGCCGCGCCGTGCATCGAGATGGGCGAGGATCTTGTTTTCCACGAGTGTCAGCTTGCCATCAATCAAGGGGGCGGGCGTCATGGCGACATGCCAGCGCTTGAGGACCGACCGCAGCCGGATCAACAATTCGCGCTCCACCAGCGGTCTAAACAAGACGTCAATTGCTCCAGCCGCCAGGGCGGCCGTCCCCAACTCGGCACATCGTTTCGGGACGATGGCAATGACAGGCACTTCGATCGGAGTTTCGAAATAGACGGCGATCGAGTTGCGAACCGCGCCGGGCTCGATCCCCGGCTCGCGCCCAAGATCAGCGATCATGACTGACGGCGTCCGGTCGATCGTCGCTGCCTCGGCATCTTCCAGCGACGCAACGGCAATCGCCGCAAAGCCGGCGCCGGCCAGAATGCGCGACAGATAGCGTCGTTCTGATTCTCGGTGGCTGACGACCAGAATCATGGGACGGGGCTCACTCGAGGAATTTGTCATGACTTCACCGGGGGTGTTTTCCCTTGCCTAATCCCGAGCCCTTTGGAGTGTTTTCAAGCGGGTCCTTAAGTGCTCGCGCATCGCGACAATTGGCGCCAAGGACGAGCGGGATGCTCATGGACCGGACGGTCTTCCTGGAACGAACAGCCGAATTCCCCGACGATTGCCGGCGCCTTCAAACTGCTCCGATATCGCTCATCGATATGGAGGCATTATGCAGCACGCGAGTTGCGGTCAGATTCTGTTTGGCCGGAAGCCAGCCGCTCTCCAGCCGAGAGTGAAGCTGAAAGCGGTGAGCATGATGAGGATGGCCGCGAGCATCACTGAATCCACGGCATCAGCAATTGGTCGGCGGTGGTGTAGACGACGTAGGCGCCGCGAATTTCATTCAGGATAAGCAGCGCCATGACGTAACGAGCGTAGCGGCTGGTGCGCACCCGAGTGATCGCCAGGTTAAGCCCTAGGCAAAATATCGTGTGCACGATCCGCAGCGCCGCGCGCTGGCCGCCATATGGAACCGTGCCGGCGATTGCAGTCACGGCCGAAGCGCCTGGGTTGCACGGACGATCGCCGCGCATTCCATCGCCATGTCTTGAACACCAAAGTAGGCGAATTGTTCGGCATGGCGGAGTTGAATTTCGATGTGACGCGCAGCCTCAAAGGCCGGCGTGGCGGACGGTTGCTCGCTGTGGCGAATGGTCTTCAGGCTGCACATTTCGTTGCTCCCTGGTCGAGAGCAGGGCGCGCGACCCATTCAAGCCGGAATTCGCCCTCACTGTGTGGGACCATTGTAAGCTGGCTGAGGCATTGGCAGCACCGGATCGCGTCGCCGTCCGTGCTTAGCCGGCCACCATGATTGCAGACGGCAACATCCAGCCAAGGCTGTTTGGCCTGCTCGTTGGAAATTTTGATGTGAGTAAGAAACATCATCGACAGCGTCTCGATCATGGGCACCAAGGTCCGGTTCGAAGACGACAAGAGCCTGCGCGGCAAGATCGGCGGGCGGGTCGGTTTCCCGTTCGCGGCCGGCGGCGGCAATGGGGGCCTGTTCTACGCCGGCGGCGCCTGGGTCCATGAGTTCGAAGGCGACGGCCATATCGAACTCGGGGACGACGGAGCGATCGAACTCCGGGTCCATCAACCGCGCGACTATGCCGATTTCAACGCCGGCATTTCGATCGAAGGGAAGGGCACCATGTCCGGCTTCCTCGAAGGAACCGCCAAGGTCGGCAAGGACGACTATGGCAGCATTGGTATCCGCGGCGGACTGCGGCTCAACTTCTAGACCAACTAACCGCTCCCCCGTCGACCCTCTCACCCCCAAACGGGTGAGGGGGTCGTTCGTTTCGACGCGACATTTTTCGATGTCGGGCTCAGTTCAATTACTGATGGTGGAACCCCGCATCCGCCGCCCAAAATGATCGCGCATCATAATGGGGAGGTTGGCAAGTGAACGGCATTCGACATTGGCTTGTGGCGGCAAGCCTCATTCTGGCCAGCGTGGCCAATCCATTCGTGGAGCAGGCCCGCGCGGCGACAGCCGCCGAACTCAACGCCGACGGCAAGGCGGCGCTCAATAACCTTTACGCCAAATCGGACCGGGCCAAGCGCTATGCCCGGGATGCCCACGCGATCCTGGTGTTTCCCAAGATCGTCAAGGCCGGCCTGATGATCGGCGGCATGGGCGGAGAGGGCGTGTTATTCGTCAAAGGAAAGGCCGTCGGCTATTACAAAATCGGAGCCGCTTCCTTCGGCCTGCAGGCCGGCGGACAATCGTTCAGCTACGCGCTCTTCCTGATGAACGACAAGGCGCTCACCTACCTGAAAAAGAGCGACGGATGGGCGATCGGATCCGGTCCGAGCGTGGTGGTGGTGGACAAGGGTGCGGCAATGAGCACCACGTCCACGACGATCGCGAAGGACGTTTACGCCATGCCGTTCGGACAGAAGGGCCTGATGGCAGGCCTCGGGCTCGAAGGGTCAAAGATCACGCGGATCGAGCGATGAGCGCGGCGCGGATACTCCTTGCCCGGGGACTGTGCGCGCTTGCGCTCGCCGGCTCGGCCAGTGTCGCCCGCGCTGCCGACATTGAGGCATCGACGGTCGATGCGACGGAAAACAGCCAGGCCCAGGAGGCACAGCCTCCGGCGGAGGCCGGCGATAGCCAGGCCCAGTCGCAGTCCGGGAAGTGGCAGTTCGCGACGATCGGCTATGTCTGGTTCGCCGGCGCGGAGGGCTCGACCGACGTCATCGGGCCGGTCGAACCGGTCGGTCTCGACCTGTCGTTTGGCGATGTGCTGAAGGCATTCAAATTTGCCTTCATGGGCGCTGCGGAGGCGCAGCGCGACCGCTTCGTGGTCCTTGGCGACCTGACCTTCATCCACCTTGAAGCCAAGCATGGCATCGATATCCGCAACCAGGACTTCCTCGACGCCGAACTGGATTCCCGAACGGCCGAGGTGACGCTGCTCGGCGGCTACCGAGTGGCCAACAAGGGGCCGGTAACCGTCGACCTGCTGGCCGGCGGCAGGATGAATTTCCTGAAGATCAGCCTGCAGCTCGACGGACCGAACCGCAGCGCGGACGGAGCGGTCACGGAGAATTGGTTCGATCCGCTGGTCGCCGCGCGCATCAACGCCCCGTTAGGCGGCAAATGGAGCCTGGCCTTGTATGGCGACATCGGCGGCCTCGGGATGGGGTCCGATCTCACTTGGCAAGGCAATGCGACGGTCAATTACCAGCTCAACCACAAGATGACGCTGGGGGCCGGCTGGCGCCACTTCAAGGTCAATTACGACCATGGGGACTTCCTCTACAATGTGGCGCAAAGCGGTCCGATCGTAACCTTCCGGACGGCATTTTAGGCCGGGAGGATTACAGCTTCAGCTTATCCCGGGTTGTGACGTGGCCAGGGCCGGCGATGTGCCAGATGTCGCTGAAATCCTCGTGAACGAGCGGTGGGGGGCGGGTCCCGCCTAGCTGCTCGACGATGTCGGGGACGGTGTTGCTGTGGCCGACGATCAAAATTGTGCCGTGCTCCGCCTTAACCGCGGCAACCAGTGCGGCGGTGTCTTTCGGGTCGTAAACCTTGGGCGTGAGCTTGAGCCGCGCGGCGAGCGGTGCGGCGGTCTGCTGGGCGCGCTTCGGGCTGCTCACATAGATGACGTCGGGCGGATCGCGTCGAAACCAGTCGGCCACGGCAATGGCATAGCGCTGGCCTTCGGCGGTGAGGTCGGGGTCGTTGACGCCCGCCGGCGTGTGCAGATGGCGCATCACATAATAGTTGGGCTGGGGCGGGGTCGAGCGCGGCGTGACGCAAGCCGCCAGGATTAAGAGCAAACCGGCAACGATCGTCCGAAGCATCAACCCGCCCTCCGCCTGTTTCATGGTCCGATACTACATTGCGGGTGCGCTACGGCGATGTAAATTGCGGGGTATGGACATCCCTGACGACATTTTCACCGAGCCCGACAAAGCGGTCGACACGCTTGCCAACCTAGGGCCGCTGCGCCGGCTTGCCGGCATCTGGGAAGGAAACCGCGGGCACGACATCAATCCCAAGGGCGACGGGCCCGAGCACCGCGACTATTCCGAGCGGATCGTGATGCAGCCGATCGACGCGCAGCCCAACGGCCCGCAGCTGTTCTACGGCCTGCGCTATCATGTCCACATCAACTCGCCCGAGGAAGCAATCACCTTTCACGACCAGGTCGGCTACTGGCTGTGGGAGCCCGCGACCGGACTGGTCCTGCAAACCGTGGCGATCCCGCGCGGCCAGGTGGCGATCGCCGCGGGCCATGCTGCCCCGGACGCCAGGAAGCTGGTGCTGAAGGCGGAGCGGGGCACGAGCGAATATGGCATCTGCTCGACCACCTTTCTCGAGCTGGCGTTCCGCACCGACAGCTACACGATCGAGGTCGATTTCCACGACGACGGGTCATGGAGCTACGTCCTCGACACGATCCTGCAGGTCCATGGGCAGGCCGAGCCATTCCTGCATCGCGACCGCAACCGCCTGTTCAAGGTCGGAGAGCCCGACCTGAATCCATGGGCGAAGTTGGATAGCGAATAACGCCAATTGCCAATTTCCGCTGTGGACCGATCGCGGTCACTTGTTCTACCCGCTTGGGGCTCGCACCGATTACCCGCGCCACTTAGTGGCGCGAAATGTACCATGACTGTCGCCTTTTATTACAAGCGCAGTCTGGTATGTCTGTAGAGGCTTCAATTCATATGGATGTGCTGGCCCTTGGGGGGAAAAGTGGCGCAGGACCAATTGGGGCTCTTCGATAAGTCACCGGACCAGCGGGAAACGCGGTTCAGTCTCGCGGTCGTCGCCCTGCTGATCGTCGCACTGCTGGTCATCTTGCCGGTGCGCGGCATCAGGCTGCACGAGGTCCAGGCGTTCATCCCGATGATCGACGGCATCATGTTCGTCGGCGAGTTGATCACGGCCACCCTGCTCTATGCCCAGGCGATCGTCTTCAGGTCGCGGGCCTTGATCGTCCTGGCTACCGGATTTGTCTTTGCGGCACTGCTTCTTATCCCGCACATGCTCACTTTCCCGGGAGCCTTCGCACCGGATGGCCTGCTTGGCGCGGGGGTCAACACGACTGCCTGGATCTATACGATCCGGCGCGCCGCACTGCCGATCGCGATCCTTGCCTATGTTCACTTCAAGCAGGCCGACGCATCTTCTCATCCCGGCGTGGAAAGACCGTCGGTGAGGATCATGGTGTGGGTCTGGGCCGCAATCGCCGTTGCGGCAGCGGTCACGCTCATTGCCACCAGATGGCACGACCTGCTTCCGCCGTTCTTCGTCAATCATGCCGAGCGGAACCAAAACTACGCGGCCGCCTATCATTTTATCGTTTTCGCAATCTATGCCGCCGCGGCGGTTGCGCTTCTCCGAAAGCGCAGCTCGGTGCTTGATCTGTGGCTGCTTGTCGCCCTGGCCGGCTGGCTGGTCCAGGCATTGCTCAACGTAGTGATCGACGCCCGATTCACCGTAGGCTGGTATGGCCTGTTCGCCCTGATGCTCTTCTCGAACCTTATTGTGATGCTGGCATTGATCGCTGAAACCAGCTGGCTCTATTCGCGCCTGGCCCTGTCGACTGCCGCCCAAAGGCGAGAGCGCGAAGCCCGGCTGGTGTCGATGGACACCGTCACCGCCGCCATCTCTCATGAAGTCGGCCAGCCGCTTACTGCAGTCGCCCTACATGCCTCCGCAGGCCTCAATTCCCTGAACAAGCCGCGACCGGACGTTGAAATGGCCATTCGGTCTTTTCGGGCCATCAGCGAATCCGGGCAGCGGACCTTCGACGTGATCAAGAGCATCCGCGCGATGTTCGCCAAGGGACCCAATTTGCAAACCGAGTTCGACCTGAACCAGCTGGTGCGCGAAACGGCTTCATTGATGGACAGGGAACTGGCGGCCAAGAAAATTACGCTGGAGCTCTCGCTCGATGAGGCGTTGGCGCCAATCAACGCCGATCGAGTCCAGATCCAGCGGGTACTCGTCAACCTGTTCGCCAATGCAATCGAGGCGCTCGAACCAAAGCGCGGGCGGAACCGCCGTATTGCCATTCGTTCCGCGCAACTGAATGGGCACGATCTGCTGTTGGAAGTCAGCGATAGCGGTGTCGGCATTGCCGCCGAGAGCAGCGAGCGGATCTTCGACCCATTTTTCACCACGAAGGCGACCGGCACCGGCCTGGGCCTGCCGCTTTGCCGCACCATTGCTGAAGAGCATGGCGGGCGCCTCTGGGCTTCGCCTAGCCCGGACCAGGGGGCGACGTTTCACCTGCAACTTCCAATCAGGCGCCGCCACCCGCATGGCCCAGGTACCAACGTCAGTTAGTGCTGACCGTCAGAGAATTCCGTTCGCCCGCCACAGCAGAATCAATCCGGCGCCGACGATCACATCGATGATCACGCACCACGGCACATACCATTGCGGGATGGAGACCAGCGGCAGCTTCCAACGGTTGTGATGCGCCAGGTCCCACAGCGCATGGCCGAAATAGGTCAGCGGCAGGACAATCGGTGCGACCAGCAGGCCAATCATGCCCGCCACCGCGAAGGCGCCGCTGACGTTGAATTCGACGAACTGGTCGCGGGGCGATCCGCGCGTCACCGCGAAGCCGAAATAGATGCCGGCGATCAGGCCGATGAGCACGGCGGAAAAGCCGAGCGAAGCCTGCGGCGAAAGGAAGAAGTGCGGAGCGAGCGAGCCCACGCCGACCAGCACCGCGGTCAGAAAAGGCCGCCGCGCAAATATTGACTGGCCATGCGAATGGCCTGCCTCTGACGTACTTTGTTCTACTGCTACGGACATGTTGATTCCTCCCTGTTATTCCGAGTCGGCAGCCTTATGCATTCCGTACTACGGTACGGAGTCAAATGACGCATTTGCCCCCTGCACCGGCCGCCCCCATATAACCATCAATGCCGATTCAGATCCGTACCAGCCTCGCCGAACCGGAGACCGGCGAGACCTTTGTTCCGCATCGTCCGCAGCGGCCCGACAAGGCCGAGGGCGGGAAACCGTTCGTGCTCAAATCCGATTACCAGCCGTCGGGCGATCAGCCGACCGCGATCAAGGAGCTGGTCGAAGGCATCCGCGACAATGGCGAGGTGAGCCAGGTGCTGCTCGGCGTCACCGGGTCGGGAAAGACCTACACCATGGCGCAGGTCATCCAGGCGACCCAGCGCCCAGCGCTGGTGCTGGCGCCGAACAAGATCCTCGCCGCCCAGCTCTACGGGGAATTCAAGGCCTACTTCCCCGACAACGCCGTCGAGTTCTTCGTCAGCTACTACGATTATTACCAGCCCGAAGCCTATGTGCCGCGGTCCGACACCTACATCGAGAAGGAAAGCTCGGTGAACGAGGCGATCGACCGAATGCGCCACTCGGCGACGCGATCGCTGCTGGAGCGGGACGATGTGATCATCGTCGCCTCGGTCAGCTGCCTCTACGGCATCGGTTCGGTCGAAACTTATTCGGCGATGATCTTCGACCTGAAGAAGGGCGAGAGCATCGACCAGCGCGAGATCATCCGCAAGCTGGTCGCGCTGCAGTATAAGCGCAACGACCAGGCCTTTGCCCGCGGCAATTTCCGGGTGCGCGGCGACAGCCTGGAAATCTTCCCGTCGCACTATGAGGACAGCGCGTGGCGCATCAGCTTCTTCGGCGATGAGGTCGAGGAGATCACCGAATTCGACCCGTTGACCGGCAAGAAGACCGCCAGCCTCGACACTGTCCGAGTGTTCGCCAATTCGCACTATGTCACGCCCGGGCCGACGCTCAAGCAGGCGATGGAGGCGATCAAGCATGAGCTTGCCGAGCGGCTGAAGGAACTTCAGGCCGAAGGGCGGCTGCTCGAGGCGCAGCGGCTGGAGCAGCGGACCAATTTCGACCTGGAGATGATCGCCGCCACCGGGTCTTGCGCGGGGATCGAGAATTACTCGCGCTTCCTCACTGGCCGCTTGCCTGGCGAGCCGCCGCCAACCCTGTTTGAATATCTGCCGGACAACGCGCTGCTGTTTGTCGACGAGAGCCACCAGACGGTGCCGCAAATTGGGGCGATGGCGCGCGGCGACCATCGGCGGAAGATCACGCTGGCCGAATATGGCTTCCGCCTGCCGAGCTGCATCGACAACCGCCCGCTGCGCTTCAACGAATGGGATGCGATGCGCCCGCAATCGGTATTCGTCTCGGCAACGCCGGGCCCCTGGGAAATGAACGAGACCGGCGGCGTGTTCAGCGAACAGGTTATTCGCCCGACCGGGCTCATCGACCCGCCGGTCGAAATCAAGCCCGTCGAAGACCAGGTCGACGATCTGGTCCATGAAGCGAAGCAAACCGCCGCCAAAGGCTATCGCACCTTGGTCACCACGCTCACCAAGCGAATGGCCGAGGATTTGACCGAATATCTGCACGAGGCGGGCCTACGCGTCCGCTACATGCACAGCGACGTCGAAACGCTGGAACGCATCGAGCTGATCCGTGACTTGAGGCTCGGCGTCTATGACGTGCTGGTCGGCATCAACCTGCTGCGCGAGGGGCTCGATATTCCCGAATGCGGGCTAGTTGCGATCCTCGACGCCGACAAGGAAGGGTTCCTGCGTTCCGAAACGTCGCTGATCCAGACCATCGGCCGCGCCGCGCGCAACATCGACGGGCGGGTGATCCTCTACGCCGACACGGTCACCGGATCGATGGAGCGGGCATTGGCCGAGACCGGGCGGCGGCGCGAGAAGCAGGTCGCCTATAACGAGGCGCACGGCATCACCCCGGCCTCGATCAAGAGCCACATCAACGACATTATGAGCGACGTCACGCTGCGCGATGGAGCGCTGGTCGAAACCGGCGACGAGGAGCGGCCGCACCTCGTCGGCCACAATCTCCGTGCCTACATCGGCGACCTTGAGGAGCGGATGCGGAAAGCCGCCGCGGACCTTGAGTTCGAGGAAGCCGCCCGCCTTCGCGACGAGATCCGCCGGCTGGAAGAGGATGAGCTCGGCATCCCCGATCCCGAACGCGTCGTGCCGAGGCCGGTCGGCAACTCCAACCAGGGAAAACCGGGCACGCGGCGCACCGGCTTTGGCAAGACGCAGAGAAGGTGGGGCGGGAAGCGCTAGCGCTGCCGCGCCGGCAGCACCTTAGGGTTGCGCAGCAGCGCGGCCGAGATCAGCGCCACCAATAGCCCGACCGGGAAAATCTCGATGAAAGTCATCGGGATCCGGAACAGCGGGTTTCTGTAGCTCTCCGCCATCGACTGCATCTCAGCCGCCTTGGCCTGGACCGCAGCCGGCGTGGCACCTTCGGCTTGCATGCTTTTGAGTACCGACCGGGTATAGTCGGCCATGAAGTCATAGCCCGAGACCTGCAGATAAGTTTCCCACATTAGGGCGTAGACCAGCCCCGCCACCGTGGCGATGGCCAGCCCAAGTGCGAACGCCTTGCCAAACCTGACTACCCCGCCGCACTGGACGTCGCGGTAGCGCTTCACACCGACAAAAATCAGCGACAGCGCGACCAGCATCACCAGATAGCCGAACCACAGGCTGGTCGTATGGTTGGAGAAATCCGAGGCGATGCCGATGGTCAGCACGCCACCGGCGATGGCACCGGCGATCGCGCCATAAATCAATGCGTAGCGAGTCATGCTTGGCCTCCCCAATTGCAGTTGGGGATACAGGCAAAATCGGTGCGGGCCTATCACCCGGATGGGTGATTTGCCGGTAATCGCCCGGTCAGGCGATCAGGGCGAGGAAGCGTGCCTTCTCGATCGCCTCGACGCGGTTGCGGACCTCAAGCTTCTCGTAAAGGCGGGCGAGATGGGTCTTGATCGTGTTGGGTGAGATGTCGAGCGCCCGCGCTAGTTCCTTGTTCGACTGGCCCGACGCCAGCCGCTCGAGAATCTCATGCTCGCGCGGCGTGAGGCCGAGCGATCGGACCGCCGCCCGGTTGACCTCAAAGGGCGTTGGCGCGGCACGTGGAGTGAGCTGGCGCGCGACCCAGGCGCCGAGCGCGAGGAAGCCGACGGCGACCAGCGCGAGGTAGATTTCGAACGAGAAGGCGTGGGCCAGGTAGCGATACTCGATCCATTGCAGCAGCGCCGCGGCGACGGCGAGCGCCAGGGCGTAGAGGATGATGGTTCGCGCCACTTTTGCAGGCTGCCAGATGAAATGGCGGGGCGCCAGCGGTTCAGCTTGACGCAACCCAAAGCCTGCAAGTGAGTTGGGATAGCGAAATTTCACGGGGAATGCGCCGCAAACGCGGCGCAAAATTTATGCGACTGAAGCTTGTTCTTATTTTGGGCGCGGCGGCGATGCTGGCCACGACTCCGCTCATGGCTGAGCCGCGCGGCGACGAACCGGTCGCGGTTCCGCGGACCATCAAGCAGGGCATCGACTTCGTCTATGTCGACCCGCAGATGTCGACCGTCGCCCGGCGTAAGCAGAAGCCGCAGAACTGGCTGCAACGCCTGTTCAACCCAGCCGCCAACCGCCGCGGCGCGCCCAATCCGCTGTTCGACCAGCTGGCGCAAGGGCTGCAGCAATATCAGGCGAGCTGGGGCCGCCTACCGCAGACCAAGATTCCGGCCGGCGCGGCGCTGAAGCGCGGCTCGACCGGCAAGCGCGTCGCTTTGCTCCGCACCCGCCTTGGGCTGTCGGGCTCCGGTGGTTATGACGATCAGTTAGCGCAGGCCGTGTCGTCCTATCAGGCGGTGCACGGCCTCGGGAACCCCGACGGTATCGCCGGCAAGGCGACCATCGCTTCCCTGAACCGGGGTTCGACCTATTTTGCGCGGCGGATCGCGATCAACATGGAGCGGGCCTATCGCCTTCCGGCGATCCGCGCGTTCGACCGCTATGTGGTGGTCGATAGCGGCGCGGCGGAAGTCTATTATTTCAACCGCGACCGCATGGCCGACAAGATGCGCGTCGTGGTCGGCGCGCCAAAGACCAAGACCCCGATCATGGCGGTGCTGATGCGCAACGCCCGGGTCGATCCCTATTGGAACGTGCCGCCCGAACTGGTCCGCAGCCTCACCGCCAAGAAGGTCGGCGAAATGGGCCTCTCTTATTTCAAGGACTTCCATTACGAAGTGCTGTCGGACTGGGGCCCCAACGCCAGGATCATCGATCCAAAGACGGTCAACTGGAAAGGCATCGCCTCGGGCAAGGTCAAGCCCACGGTCCATGTCCGCCAGCTTCCCGGACCGTGGAATTCGATGCGCAACATGAAGTTCGAAATGCCCAACGATTTCGGCATCTACCTCCACGACACGCCGCATGACGAGCTGTTCGCGCAGGACGAGCGCCACCTCAGCAACGGCTGCGTCCGGCTGGAGGATTACAAGCGCTTCGCAGGCTGGGTGTTCGGCTATGTGCCGCAGTCGCAGAACGGGCTGGAGGCGAAAGTCGACCTGCCTCGGCCCGTGCCGGTTTACATGACCTATCTGACTGTCGCAGCGACGGCGAATGGAGTGACCTTCCGGCCCGACATTTATGGGTTCGATGCGCTGGCCATGCCGCAGATGTTCGGAGGGTCGACTGAGGTCGCGACCGCACTCGACGGGACCGACCTTTCATAATACCGCCGCACGCAGCCGCGTAGCGCCCGTTCATCGACGGCCCTTTGTCGCGCGAGCTTCCCGCGCCATGGTCCCGCAAAACGACTCGCGGGAGGGATGAATGAGGCTTTCGATTACATGCGCGCTGGCGCTTGCCTTGGCGGCGGCGCCGGCAATGGCCCAGGACAAGGGCGGCAAGGACGACAAGCAGGCGCCGGCTGAGAAGGTCGTCCCGCAGGTTCATACGACGCGCCTCAGCGGCGTCTTCGGCGGGCAGAAGGTAAATTATGGCGCGACGATCGGCGAGACCATCCTGTCGGCCGAGGATGGCACGCAGAAGGCCGCGATCGTCACCATCGCTTACGTCAAGGAGGGGCGCGACCCGTCCCGGCCGGTCACCTTCCTGTTCAATGGCGGGCCCGGCTCAGGCACGGTCTGGCTGCAGATGGGTGCGTTCGGGCCGAAGCGGGTCGCGATCCCATCGGATGCTCGCGACGACGGCGGTCCGCCCTATCCGCTGCTCGACAATCCCGACAGCCTGCTCGACGTCACCGACCTGGTGTTCATCGACCCGCCGGGAACCGGTTTCTCCCGGCTGATCGGCAAGACCGATCCCAAGGAATTTTACGGAGTAACCGCGGACGCCAAGTCGGTCGCCGAGGTGATCCGCCGCTGGCTCAATGAAAACGGCCGGTGGAACAGCCCGAAATATCTGGGCGGCGAAAGCTATGGCACGACCCGTTCGGCAGCGGTCGTCAACCAGCTTGAAGGCTCGACCTACAATGACGTCGGGCTCAACGGGATCATTCTCATCTCGACCGTGCTCGATTTCGCCGCCGGAGCAGACACGCCCGGAAACGAGCTCAGCTACATCACCAACCTCCCGTCGATGGCAGCTGTTGCGCTCTATCATGGCAAGGCCGAGGCCCCGTCGGTCGAGCAGTTCACGCAGGAGGCACGAGCCTTCGCGATCGGCCCTTATGCGGCGGCGCTGCTCAAGGGCCAGAACCTTGGCGCGGAAGAACGCGCTTCGGTTCGCAGCCGGCTGGCGCACTTCACCGGTCTTAGCGAAGCATTCCTCGACCGAGCCGACCTTCGAGTCACCCCGGACCGTTTCTGGAAGGAGTTGCTGCGCGACCGCGGCCTCACCGTCGGCCGGCTCGACAGCCGCTACACCGGCAAGGACTATGACAGCGCTGGCGAGAATATCGACAACGACCCAAGCTTCTACGGCATCGATGCGGGCTATACCGCCGCCGTCAACGCCTGGGAACGCGACGGCCTCGGCTTCAAGACCGACCGCGAATATCAGTCGATCTCGCAGCTGATCCCGAGCTGGGACTGGAATCTGGCGGGCGGCCGCGACACCAACGCCTACCTCAACGTCACTCCCTATATCGGCAGGGCGTTGCGTGAGAATTCAGGGCTGAGGGTGTTCGTCGGCCAGGGCTATTACGACTTCGCCACGCCTTTCTTCGCGGCCGAATATGCGCTGTCGCGGACCGGCATCCCCCAGGACCGGGTCGAGTTCCATTATTATCACGCCGGACACATGATGTACGTGCGCGACGAGGACCGGGCCAAGCTGACCCGCGACATTCGCCAGTTCATCCGATCGCGCTAGGCTCTAGCGGAGCACGCCCGCTTTCCGCTGGCGAAGCCCGTAATAATAGAGCAGCGCCGCGACGCCGATGATCACCCATGGCATGAACGCCATGCCGCCTTCGTTCATCGGGGGCGGCGCGGGCGGCGCAAGGAAGATCTGGTAGCCGAGGCCAACTATCGCGCCGAGCAAAGACAGGCCCAGCGCCGGGACTGCCCAGCGGTGGCGCATCAGCAGCAGGATCGAACCGGCCAGGCCCATCCACACGCCTAGCCCCCAGCCGAATTGGGCATAGAATGGGAAGCTGTCGACCCAGGCCAGCATGGCCTGCGGATCGACGCCCCCGCCCATGCTTTCGAAATATGCCTCGTTGCGCATCCGGGTCATCAGATAGTCGTAGCAACCGAACCCGTTCCACAGGAGTGACAACAGGCCGACGATCCACAGGTGGACCGGCGCCTTCGCGGCTTGCACATCTTGCATCTTGCATCCCCCTCCAATTACCGGCTCGTTTCGCCGCCCAGGGAACGTCACGCGGGCGGGGAAAGGGCCAGCCGCCGCATCAGCCGCAATTTGCCTCTTGCTGTCAATCGCTGAACCCTTCGCGCTCAGCCGCGTTGACAAGGCATGTGGAGGTTCGCTGCGTTATTTCCGTTCCTCGGGTTTCTGGCTTTGCTGGCCTGCGCCAAGCAGGATCCGGTCGACGATAATGCCGTCGCGCCGCCCGTGGAGCTCAGCGGCGATGTGTCGGCGGCCGGGCTTGCCGCGCCCGCCAATGCAGCCGCGGCGGAAGCGATCCAGCAGGCGGCCTTGCCGTCCGCCACCGGCGGCCTCAAATGGGCCTATCGGGCGACCGACCGGACAGCCCTGTTCGGCCCGCCGGGGACGCCTGCCTTCTCGATCCAGTGCGACAGGCAGCGCGAGGGCGACAATCAGCTGGTATTCGTGCGCTACCTGCCGCCGACCGGCGGCGGCAATGCAACATTGAGCTTTACCGGCAATGGCAAGGCGGCCTCGGTGCCGATTGCGGCCGTGACCGATACTGACGGCCGGGGCGGCCAGTGGCGCGCGTCGGTTTCGGTTAGCGACAGCGTCCGCGATATTGCCGAGGCTTTCGCGGGTCCCGGCACCGTCAATGTCTCCCTGACCGGGCTGGCACCTCTGGTGGTTCCCGCCACTGCTGAGCCGCGGCGAGCGTTGGCGGAGTGCCTGCGCGGCTAGGGCTTGCGGATGCCCTGCGGTTGATCGCCGCTCGCCAGCTGCAACCGCTGCTCTTTCAGCTGGACGATTTCTTCTTCGGGCAGATCCTCAATCCCTGCCATCTCATTATGCGCCCGGCGAGCGGCGATGATCAGCTCGTCGAGCTTGGCGTGCATCGCGACGTCCCGGCGATGCGCCTCGATCTCGCGCTCGTTCTGGCGATTGAGCACCATCTGGCTGAGCGAGATGGCCAGGATCGAGAGCGCAGCGGTCAGGAGATCGGCGCCCAGGCCGAGCGCGAACCAGGCAATGCAGATAATGATGACGCCGATCTGCGCATAGGGATGAGCGGAAAGGTCGGAGAACCAGGCCGAAGCGTCGCAGCCGAGCCGGTACAGCCAGCTGCGCTGATTGCCATTGGACGCGTTACCGTTCCGGGTCTCTTTTCCCATCGGCGGCGAAACGACGGGCCAACCGCGGAAGTTCCTAGCGGCGTTCGGCGGCCAGCCGGCTCATCAGGATCGCGGCGCGCTTGGCCTGGCGCCAGATGGACGCGATGTCGACGGTCTCACCCGGTGCATGATCTCCGCGGCTGGCAGGGCCGAGCCCGACCAGCCCGTCGACGTCCGCGGCGACAAAACTTATGTCTCCCGCTCCGCGCTTGACCGGGTCGAGCTCACCCATTTCCGGCAGGTTCATATCGCGGTTGACCAGGTTGAGTTTGCCGAGCAGGGCGCGGTTCCCCTCGGTCGGAGCCATTGGCGGATAGCCGTCGCGGTCGAAGTCGATCTTCGCCGTTGCGCCATTCAATGGCTTGGCGACGATCGCCCGCATCCTGGCCTGGGTTCGGTCGAACTGCTCCTGGGAGAGCGCGCGGAGGTCGCCGCGGGCAACTGCGGTTGCTGCGATAATGTTGGTCTTGCCGGTCGCATCGAGCCGGATGCGGCCCTCGTCGAGCTTGGTGGTCGCGCCGCCACCGACCAGGCCGACGTTGAAGGTCAGCTTGTCCTCCGGCAGCTCGCGGCGAAAGCTGTCAATGATCCTCGCCAGCTCATAGATCGCGCCGCTCCCGGCTTCTTGCGTGAAGATGCCGCTGCTATGGCCCGACCGGGCGGTGACGGTCAGGGTCCAGCTGTTCGAGCTGCGACGGGCGATTGACCCCATGTCGCGCAATCCGTCCAGGCCGACATCTTGCGCAAGGCCTTCGAAGTCGAGCGCGACGTCGGCGCGCTTTCCAGCTGCGACCAGGTCGGCCCTCGCAACCTCGATCGGGTTGCCGCTGTCCTCTTCGTCGCCGGTCAGGACGATCTCGATGTTGGCTTGTCTTAGCGTTCCCGCATCGCGCATCGCGCGGAGCGCCGCCACCATCACCGCCATTCCGCCCTTGTCGTCGCCGGCGCCGGGGCCTTCGCCGTCATTGCCGGTGCGCTTCCATTGCTGGAACGGGCTGTCCGGCTCGAACACCGTGTCGAGGTGGCCGATCAGCAGCAGCTTCTTGCCCCGACCATTGCCCATGTGGGTGGCGACGATGTGCCCGGCGCGGCCGGTCGAGCGCATGTCGATCCACTGCACTTTGAACCCCAAAGGCTCCAGCTCGGCGCGAAGCATCTCGCCGACCTTGGTTACGCCCTCGATATTGAGCGATCCGCTGTTCTGGTTGACCCAGCGTTCCAGCATGGCCAGCGTCCGCGCCTGTTCGGCATCGACGGTGCGAACCATCCGCGTTTCGGCCGGGGTCAGCTTGGCAAGGGCGGGGGCAGGCGTGAGCGCGAGCGCGGCAAGCGCGACGGATAGGGTGCGGAACATGGCGGTAACTTAGCAGCGGTCCTTCCGACCTCAAGGGAGAGGGCCATCGAATTCCAATGGCCGAAATCGACCCATTGCTGACATTGGCTGCCCGTCCAGGGCGGCGCCCTGCTGCAATGACATCGCGATTGAGTCCTGATAACGATCGCGTAGGAGCATGGCGCAGGTCTTTGTATCTTACGCGCGGCCGGACGAGCCGTTTGCCACGCGAGCGGCAGATGCGTTGAAAGCGCTGGGCTATGACGTGTGGCGAGACGCTGAACTTCCAGCGCATCGAGCTTACGCAGACGTTATCGACGAACAGCTGAAGTCGGCCAAGGCGGTTCTCGTCCTGTGGTCCGCGGATTCGGCAAAGTCGCAGTGGGTGAGATCAGAGGCCGACGCCGCGCGCCAGTTAGGAACATTGGTTCAAGCCAGTCTTGACGACACGATCCCGCCGATGCCGTTCAATCAAATCCAATGCGCGGACCTTAAGGACTGGGACGGAGCCTCCGACGTGCCTGGATGGCGCAAACTGACGGCAAGCGTGCAGGCGCTGGCAGGGGGCGCCATTGAGCAAGGTCCCAAATCCCGGATCGCCGGACGGCCTGTCTCCGTCTGTGTTCTGCCATTCCAGAATATGAGCGGGGACGCCGAGCAGGAGTATTTCAGCGACGGCATCAGCGAGGACATTACGACCGATCTTTCGAAGGTGTCGGCCCTGGAGGTGATCGCTCGCAATACCGCCTTCTCGCTGAAGGGCCTTGCCATCGACGTCGCCGAAATCGCGCAAAAGCTGGGCGTCACCCACGTGCTTGAAGGAAGCGTACGCAAGTCGGGGAACCGGGTCAGGATCACGGCCCAGCTGATTGACGGGAAGAGCGGCGGCCATGTCTGGGCGGAACGTTATGACCGGGACCTCACCGACATATTCGCGATCCAGGACGAGATCAGCCAGGCGATCGTAAGCGCGCTCAAGGTCAATCTCCTTCCCGAAGAGAAGACGGCCATTGAGAGCCGCGGAACCGGCGATGCCAACGCCTATAATTTCTATCTCATGGCTCGGAAATATTGGGTTTCGGGCAATTATGGCGACATCAAGCGGGAGCAGCGCGTGATCCGCCTTGCCCGGCGCGCGGTCGAAATCGATCCGAACTATGCACAGGCCTGGGCCCTGATGGCGCTGGCACAGGTCAGCCTTCGCTATTATTTCGGGGTTACGGATGAAGATGGCGAAGCGTCGGCGGACCGGGCCTTGGCGATCGACCCGACCATCGCCGAAGCCTATGCCGTAAGAGCGCACATCTTTGCTGAACAAGGCGATCTTGATTCCGCCAATCGACAGATCCGCAAAGCACTGGAGCTTGATCCGGACTCATGGGAGGTGAATCGGGAAGCGGCCCGGATCGCCACGGCGCAACGCAAGACGGCCGATGCGATGCGCCACTATGAGAAGGCGGTCGAACTCATCGAGACCGACTATCATAGCTGGGGGATGCTGGTGATGTGTTACCAGGCGCTGGGCGACCGCGAAGGCGTGCTGCGCGGGGCGGAAATGATGCACTCTCAAGCGGAGAAGGTGCTTGCCGAGGACCCGAGCAATGGTGCGGCGCTAGGCATTTGCGCGGGCGGGCACGCGATTGCCGGAAACCGCGACCAGGCGATGGAAACGATCGAGCGCGCGATGCTGATTGACCCCGACAACTTGAACATGCGGTATAATTTTGGCTGCGTGCTGAGCGCCTACCTGCAGGACCGGGAGGCATCAGTTGATGTGCTGGTGCCTGTCCTAGCCGAGGCTAATTTAACCTTGGTGAAGGCGGCCGTTTTCGACCCTGACCTGGACTTCCTGAGGGGTGACGAGCGCTTCGAGAAGGCGCTCGCGGATGCTCAGCTGCGTTTGGGAATCGATCCCGCGCCTGCTAGTCCTGCCGCAACGTAAGCGCGATTACGCCTCGGCTCCCCTAACGTCTGCTATCCACACATTCCGGACATTGGCCGCCGGCAATTTGGAACGGCTAGCCTTTCCCGTCGCACCGGCGCATCAGTTACTCGCGACGGAGGCGATTATGCTGAGTCATTTCAAGGGTCTGCCGGGCCCACCATTGGTCGAGCACACCATCGGCCAGGCGCTGGTGAACGCCGCCGAACAATGGGGCGATCGAGATGCGATTGTCTCGGTTCACCAGAATGTCCGCCTGACCTGGGCGGGGTTGCTGGAACAGGTCGACCGGTTGGCGAGTAATTTGATCGATCTCGGACTTGAGGCCGGGGATCGCATCGGCATCTGGTCGCCCAATTGCGTCGAATGGGTGCTGACCCAGTTCGCCGCTGCCCGCGCCGGCCTGATCCTGGTGACAATCAATCCCGCCTATCGGCTGCGCGAGGCCGAATATACGTTCAACAAGGTCGGCGTGCGCGCATTGGTCGCGGCTGAAGAGTTCAAGAGCAGCGACTATCTCGCCATGGTCGAAACGCTGGCGCCGGAGCTGGCGGGCTCGACGCCCGGGCACCTCAGCTCGGCCAAGCTCCCGACCCTGGAAATGGCGATCAAGCTTGGGTCCGCGAAGCGCCCCGGCTGGATAAGTTTCGACGAGCTGGCGGCGCGTGCCGCAAACGGCGAGGAGCTGTCGCGGCGGGCGCAGACGCTAAGCGCCCGCGACGCGATCAACATCCAGTTCACCAGCGGCACCACCGGCATGCCCAAGGGTGCGACCCTGTCGCACCACAATATCCTCAACAATGGCATGTTCGTCGGCGCGGCGCAGGATTTCACAGCCGACGACCGGCTGTGCGTCCCGGTGCCGCTTTACCATTGCTTCGGCATGGTGATGGGTGTGCTCGCCTGCCTGACCCATGGTGCGGCGATGATCTTCCCAAGCGATGCGTTCGAACCGGAATCGGTGCTGAAAGCGATTGAGCAGGAACGTTGCACCGCGCTTTATGGCGTCCCGACCATGTTCATCGCCGAGCTGTCGGCGCCCGATTTCGACAAATACGACCTCTCGTCGCTTCGCACCGGGATCATGGCCGGCGCAATCTGCCCCGAGCCGGTGATGCGCGAGGTGATCGAACGAATGCACATGAGCGAGGTGACGATCGGCTACGGCATGACGGAGACCAGCCCGATCAGTTTCCAGACCGATCCCGACGATCCGCTGGAAAAGAGGGTGGAAACGGTCGGCCGGGTCCAGCCGCACCTTGAATGCAAGATGGTGGACGGCGAGGGCAATATCGTACCTGTGGGAACGCCAGGGGAGCTTTGCACCAAGGGCTATTCGGTGATGATCGGCTATTGGGACGACCCGCAGAAGACCGCCGAGGCGATCGACGCCGACGGCTACATGCACAGCGGCGACCTCGCCACCTTCGACGAGCAGGGCTATGCCGAGATCGTCGGCCGGATCAAGGACATGATCATCCGCGGCGGCGAGAATATCTATCCCAAGGAAATCGAGGAGTATCTGCTCGGCCATCCCAAGGTCGAGGATGTCGCCGTGGTCGGCCTGCCTGATGAGAAATATGGCGAGGAGGTGTGCGCCTGGATCAGGCTGGAGGCCGGCGAGCAGATGAGCGAGCAGGAGCTGCGCGATTTCTGCCGCGACCAGATTGCGCATTACAAGATTCCGCGCTTCATTCGCTTCGTCGACGCCTTTCCGATGACCGTCACCGGGAAGGTCCAGAAATTCGTCATTCGCGAGGCTATGGTCGCGGAGCTTCAACCGGCGAACAATGTGCCGCATCCGGCGTAGGAAAGGATGGAGGGGGAGGAATGGCGCGATTCATTTGCTGCACACGCCAGGACAATAAGGAAGGCGGCGGCGAGCCGGTGTGGATCAATCTCGATCTCGTCGCCGCGGTCCAGATCGACCAGTTCGGCGTCGGATCGAAGATCGTCTTCACCGGCGAAAACGCCGCCCATTTCTACGTCCAGGAAAAGCCGCACGAGATTTTCGAGAAACGGTTGGTCGAAGCCAAGGCTTCGTCGAAGGGTTAGCTGCCGCTCGAACCAAATTCGGTTTCAACCACTGTCCTACAGATAACCAAATAGGTAATTCACTCGCGACTCGGTGGACCGGAGGAGCGGGAAATGGACGTGGACGCGCTGATCGATGAGCTGATCGAGCGGGAGGGCGGCTATGTGAACCAACCCGCCGACAAGGGCGGTCCGACGCGGTTCGGCATTACGGAAGGCGTGGCCCGGGCCCATGGCTATGCCGGGCCGATGTCCACGTTGCCGCGCGAGGAAGCGGCGGCAATCTATCGCCGGCTCTACTGGCTTAGGCCTCGCTTCGACGATATCGCCAAGCGATCACCGCGGG
This sequence comes from Sphingomonas brevis, assembly GCF_023516505.1. Taxonomy (NCBI): domain Bacteria; kingdom Pseudomonadati; phylum Pseudomonadota; class Alphaproteobacteria; order Sphingomonadales; family Sphingomonadaceae; genus Sphingomonas; species Sphingomonas brevis. The sequence goes on from NZ_JAMGBB010000001.1 coordinate 2,478,251, forward strand.
TGGCGGCGGAGCTGTTCGATACCGGCGCGAACATGGGCCCAGCGGTGGCGGCCACATTCCTCCAGCGGGCGCTGACCGCGCTCAACCGCGGCGGCAAGGATTATCCGGACCTGGTGCCGGACGGACGGGTTGGGCCGGCGACGATCGCCGCGCTCGATGCCTTCCTCGAGGCTCGCGGAAAGACCGGCGGCGAGACCGTCCTGCTCCGCGCGCTCGAGGCATTGCAGGGGGAAAGATATCTCCGCCTGGCGGAGAAGCGTCCAGCCAATGAGGCGTTTCTATATGGGTGGCTGGCGAACCGTATTGGTGAATGACCAATATCATAAATAACCGCCATGACCGTGAACATTTGTGAAGATTTGGAGGATTTATGGCACTATTCGAAGCGATCGTCGGGCCGGTATCGAAGCTGCTCGACAAGATCATTCCCGACCCCCAAGCGCGCGACCGCGCCAAGCTGGAACTGATCAAGCTGCAGGGCGACCAGGAGATGCAGGCGATCGGAGCGCAGATGCAGGCGATCGTCGCCGAAGCGCAGTCGGCCGATCCCTGGACCAGCCGCGCTCGCCCCAGCTTCCTCTATGTCATGTATGCGCTGATCCTGTGGGCGATCCCGATGGGCCTGATCGCCGCTTTCGACCCCAGGCTGGCGAGGGGCATTGCGAATGGAATGAGCAGCTATTTGCGGGGCCTTCCGGAGCAACTCTACATGCTCTTCGGCACCGGCTATCTGGGCTACACCATGGCCCGGACCTGGGGTAAGGCCAAGGGAGTGGAGCGGTGACTTGGCTCGTCATTGCGAGGAGCCGGAGGCGACGCGGCAATCCAGGCTGGATTGCATCGATTCGCTCGCAATGACGGAAGGGGCACAAGCATGAAACCGGAACGATTGGCGGCATTCACCGACGGGGTCATCGCCATCATCATCACCATCATGGTGCTGGAACTGCCGACTCCGCATGGCGCCGATCTCGCCTCGTTGAAGCCGGTCCTGCCGTTGCTCGCTGCCTATTTGCTCGCCTTCGTCAATGTCGGCATTTACTGGTCGAACCACCATCACATGCTGCAAGCCGCGAAGAAGGTGAACGGCGCGGTTCTATGGGCCAACAACGCCTTGTTGTTCAGCCTGTCGCTGGTGCCATTCCTGATCCGCTGGATCGGCGAAGAGGGTGTGCATGCCCTGCCCGTCGCCGCTTACGGCGTCGTGCTGATCCTGGCGGCCTTCTGCTATTATCTCCTCGAGCGTGCCTTGATCGCCGCCGAGGGCGAGGAATCCAGGGTCAAGGAGGCGGTCGGCGCGAAGCAGAAGGAGTGGGTCAGCCTGATCGGCTATGCCACCGCGACGGGCCTGGCGTTCGTTTCCCCCTATATCGCGGTGGCCATATACGTAGCCGTCACCGCCATGTGGCTGATCCCCGACCGCCGGTTCGAATTCTGGCGTTAGAGCCTGCTTTGCCCGACTGGCAGGCTCACGCTTGCACGTCCCGAACGGCCTTCCCACATCGCGCTCATGGAAAAATATCATGGAACCACCATCCTGGGCGTGAAGAAGGACGGCAGGACCGTCATCGCCGGTGACGGCCAGGTCAGCCTCGGCAACACGGTCATCAAGCCCAACGCCAAGAAGGTGAGGCGGCTTGGCGACGGCAGCGTGATCGGCGGCTTCGCCGGCGCAACCGCCGATGCCTTCACCCTGTTCGAGCGGCTGGAGAAGAAGCTGGAGGCGAGCCGCGGACAGTTGCTTCGCGCGGCGGTCGAGCTGGCCAAGGATTGGCGGACCGACAAATATCTACGCAACCTGGAGGCGATGATGATCGTCGCCGACAAGGAAACGTTGCTGATCCTGACCGGCAACGGCGACGTGCTGGAGCCCGAAGGCGGGATCGCGGCAATCGGATCGGGCGGCAATTATGCGCTCGCCGCGGCGCGCGCGCTCAGCGACTATGAGCAGGATCCGGAAAAGCTGGCACGGCGCGCGATGGCGATCGCTGCCGAAGTGTGCGTCTTCACCAACGACCAGCTGACGATTGAGACGATTGAATAGTAGCTAGTCCGTTCGTCCCGAGCGACGTCGAGGGACGGACCGCCAACGTGTCTCGACTTCGCTCGACACGAACGGCAGTGTAAGAACGATGTTTCTCGACCGCCGAACCTTTGCGATCAGCTCGACCGCGCTGCTCGCTGGGTGCGCGACGACCGGCACGCGACCGCTCGCGGTTGCCGGTTGCACGCAACTGCCCAAGGTATTGGTCGATGAAAGCCGGGTGATCCGCACCGTCGCGGGCCTGAGGCCGTATCGCTCGGCAGGCTTCGTCGTTCGGCGCGAGGCTCTCGGCGAAAAATCTCTGGTCCACAATTATGGCCACGGCGGCGCCGGTATCACGCTGAGTTGGGGAAGCTCTCGGCTGGCGACCGACCTGGGACTCCAGGGACATTCAGGACCTGTCGCAGTGATCGGCAGCGGGGTGATGGGACTGACCACCGCGCGGCTGGTGCAGGAGGCTGGCTTCCCGGTCAGGATTTATACCGCCGCTTTACCACCCGACACGACATCGGCTGTTGCGGGCGGGCAGGTCTCGCCGTTCGGGCATTACCGCGAAGGGGAAGTGACGCCAGAATGGATGGCCCAGTTTCAGTCGGCGATGGCTTATAGCTGGCAGCGATTCCAGGCATTGGTCGGGGAGCGCTACGGCATCCGCTGGCAACGCACCTATGAGGAAACGCGCGACACGATCTACCCCAATGACTGGATGAATCCTTACTATCCAAACGGGCGATTGTTGCGTCCCGAAGAACATCCTTTCCCGGTTGCGCGGGTGGTCGCCTTCGACACCATGTATGTCGAGACGCCGCGGTTCATGGCGGAATTGACCAGCGAGGTGCTTAATGCGGGCGGTACGATCCGCATGCGCAAGTTCGAAAGCCTGGCCGACGTCGCCGCCTTGCCCGAGACGCTCGCGTTCAACTGCACGGGAATTGGCGCCAAGGCGCTGGTCGGAGACGAGAAACTTACACCGGTTCGCGGGCAACTGGCGGTGCTCCAGCCGCAGCACGAGGTTCGCTATGCCTTCGCTGGCAGCGCCGGTTACATGTTTCCGAGGGGCGACGGCATCCTGCTCGGCGGGACGTTCGAGCGCGGCGAATGGGACGCGACCCCACAGCCCGACGACATCGCCCGCATCATCTCTTCGCACAAAAGGCTGTTCGCGGACTTCCGCTGCACCGCTTGAAGTGCCCTGACGCGCCTCCAATCTAATCGGGGATGAACTACCAGCCCCTTGCATTCGAACCCGCCGAGGCGACCGAAGAGATGAACGACAGTCTTACTCCCAAGGCGATCGTCGCCGCCCTCGACGAGCATATCGTCGGCCAGCATGACGCGAAAAAGGCGGTCGCGGTCGCGCTGCGCAATCGTTGGCGGCGCCAGCGCCTGTCGCCCGAACTGCGCGACGAGGTCACGCCCAAGAATATTTTGATGATCGGCCCGACCGGGGTGGGCAAGACCGAGATCAGCCGGCGGCTGGCAAAATTGGCCGACGCGCCGTTCGTCAAGGTCGAGGCGACCAAGTTCACCGAGGTCGGCTATGTCGGCCGCGACGTCGAGCAGATCGCCCGGGACCTGGTCGAGGAGGCGGTGCGGCTGGAGCGCGAGCGGCGCCGCGAAAAGGTTCGCGAGGCGAGCGAAACCGCGGCGATGGACCGGCTGCTCGATGCGCTGACCGGCAAAGGCTCGTCGGAGGCAACCCGCGCCAGCTTCCGCGCACGCTTCGCTGACGGCAGCCTCGACAATGCCGAGGTCGAGATCGAGGTCGCGGAGGCGCCCAACATGCCGTTCGAAATCCCCGGCAATGGCGGCGTCGGAATGATCAATCTTAGCGAGATGATGTCGAAGGCGATGGGCGGCCCGCCCAAGAAGCGGCGCAAGCTCAAGGTCCGCGACGCCTTCGCCAAGCTGGTCGAGGAGGAGGCCGACAAGCGCGTCGACCAGGACGACGTCACCCGCGTCGCGCTGTCGGACGCCGAGGCCAATGGCATCGTCTTCCTCGACGAGATCGACAAGATCGCAGTCAGCGACGTTCGCGGCGGTTCGGTCAGCCGCGAGGGCGTCCAGCGCGACCTGCTGCCGCTGATCGAAGGGACCACGGTCGCGACCAAATATGGGCCGATCAAGACCGACCATATCCTCTTCATTGCGTCCGGCGCGTTCCACGTCGCCAAGCCGGCCGACCTGTTGCCCGAGCTTCAGGGCCGGCTGCCGATCCGGGTCGAGCTGAGCGCACTCAGCGAAGAGGATTTCGTCCGCATCCTGTCGGCCACCCGCGCCAGCCTGACCGAGCAGTATCGCGCCTTGCTGGCGACCGAGGAGGTGACGATCGACTTTACCGAGGACGGTATTGCCGCGCTCGCGCGGATCGCCGCCGAAGTGAATGACGCGGTCGAAAATATCGGCGCGCGGCGCCTGCAGACGGTGATGGAGCGGCTGGTCGAGGACATCAGCTTCACGGCCGAGGATCGCAAGGGCGAGACGCTGGTGATCGACGCCGCCTTCGTCGAACAGCAGCTCGCCGGAATCGCCAAGGACACCGACCTATCGAGATATGTCCTTTAGTTGTCATCCCGGGCTTGATGACCGGCATGCGGCACTGTCTGGGGGACAGTGCCGGTCCGGACATGGATCCGCCTTTTATTCCCGCGAAGTGAAGAGAAGGCAGACCCCGGCTCAGGGCCGGGGTGACGATTGAGGTTGGGCCGGGCGATAATAGGCGACCATCCCCTGGACGAAGGGCGACCACAGCGGCGCCTGCACGCCCGCAAGGCGAAGCCGGCTTGCCGCCCATTGGTTGCAAGTGTGGATGGCATTGGCCTTGCCGCTGCCGCGATAGAAGGCGTCTCGGGGGCCGTAGCCCGGATGATCGATGCGGATCGGCCTTCCATTCGCGTCGAGCGCGAAGCCCTCCCGGATCGCGGCCCACAAGCGGCGATACTGCTCGGGCGTGAGGCGAATGGCGCGAGCGGCGAAGCGTGGGTCCTCGACCCATTCGACATGCATTACCTGCTCGCCGCCGGTCAGCGCCTTCGCCGCGGTCTTGATCGACAGGTCGCCCCAGGTCGGGGTTTCCAGATAGACCTGCCGCTCGCCGGCCCCGAACGCGATCCACCGCGCATCGGCGGGCACATTGGCCATGTCCGACCTCGGCACCAGCGGCCGCCAGTCGAGCCCCTCGACAACTGCCGGAAGCACCAGGTCGGCGTGGACGCCATTATTGGCGAGATAGATGGTGATTCCCTGTTTCGGCTCGCGCCAGCTGTTATTGACCGGGATCAGCGCGCCGATCAGCGCGGCCAACAGATAAAATCCGGGAATCGCCAGGATCGCGAGAGCGATGCGGGCCGGCCAGCGGAGCTTTCGACGACGGCGGATCATTTGGGAAGGGTAGCGATCGCGTTGCGGCTGTCATCACTCGACATCCGTCGGATTTTCATTTTGAGGCCGTCCCCCGGACGGTCGCGAAAGGAAAATGGTCGGGGCGACTGGATTCGAACCAGCGACCCCCACACCCCCAGTGTGATGCGCTACCAGGCTGCGCTACGCCCCGACCGGTCGCGCCCGTTCGGACGCGAGAGCGGCGCATCTAAGGCGACGAGCATCGCTTGGCAAGGCAGCCCACGGCGTGATAGGCGGCCCGCCACTTCCTGCGCTTGGGGCATTACAGGCGCGCATATGAAGAAGAGTTTTCCAATCCCATGACCATCACGACGCTTCTCGCCGCCGCCGCTCCTACGGGCGGAGCCAGCTTCTTCATCCAGACCATCCCGCTGGTCCTGGTTTTCGTCATCTTCTGGTTCCTGCTGATCCGACCGCAGCAAAAGCGGATGAAGGACCATCAGGCCGCGGTTGCTGCAGTCAAAAAGGGCGACCGCGTCGTTACCGGCGGCGGCCTGATCGGCAAGGTCACCAAGGTCGGCGACAGTGAAGTGGAAGTTGAGATCGCGCCGAACGTCCGCGTCCAGGCGGTCAAGTCGACGCTCAGCCAGGTTGGCGGCACCGCTGCCCCGGCAAACGACTAAAGGGCCGCGTCCAACATGTTTGATTTTCCCCGCTGGAAGGTCTGGCTGGTTACGCTGACCATCCTCGCCGGCATCTTGCTGGCGATCCCCAGCCTGCTCCCCAAGGACCAGGTGGAGCGCTGGCCGGCCTGGCTTCCAAGCGCCCGTATCAACCTTGGTCTCGACATTGCCGGTGGCAGCCAGCTGCTGCTCGAAGCCGATCTCGCCGATGCCCAGAAGCAGCGGCTGCAGGCCAAGGAAGAAGAGGTCACGACCGAGCTTCGCCGCGGCGAGCCGCGCATCCAGATCGGCGATGTTTCAACGTCCGGCGGCAAGCTGAGCTTCGTCGTTCGCGACCCGACCCAGCTTGATGCCGCGTTCGAACGGATGCGGACCTTGAGCCAGCCGCAGGGCCTGACCGGCACGCGCGACTGGGAAGTCAGCACGATGGACGGCAACCGGATCGTCCTGACCCCGACCGAATCGGGTTCGAAGCAGGCGCTCAAGGATTCGCTGACCGTGGCTCGCGACGTCGTTCGCCGCCGCATCGATCCCGGCGGCACCAAGGAAATCACCGTTATCAACCAGGGCGACCGGCGAATCTTCGTCCAGGTCCCCGGCGTTGAGGATCCCGAGGCGCTGAAGCAGCTGATCGGCCAGACCGCCCGGCTCGAATTCAAGCTGGTCGACCTCAATGCCGATCCAAATCAGGTCGCCCAGGGCCGTGCCCCGCCGGGCAGCCAGGTGTTGCCGATGGCTGACGGCAAAGGCGCCATCGCCGTCCAACGCCGCGTGATGGTGTCGGGCGAACAGCTGGTCAACGCCAAGCAGGGCTTCGACCAGGACGGCCAGGCGATCGTCGACATCAGCTTCAACACCGCAGGTGCGCGCCGTTTCGGCCGCGTCACGCAGGAAAATGTCGGCAAGCCGTTCGCCATCATCCTGGACGACAAGGTGCTGTCCGCACCGAACATCAACGAGCCGATCCTCGGCGGCCGTGCCCAGATCAGCGGCAGCTTTACCGTCGATAGCGCCAACCAGCTGGCGGTCAGCCTGGCCTCGGGCAAGTTGCCGGTGAAACTCAACGTGGTCGAGGAGCGGACCGTCAGCGCCGAGCTTGGCGCCGACTCGATCAGGGCCGGCACCATTGCATCCATCTTCGCGACGCTGGCGGTGATCGGGCTGATGATCATCACCTATGGCCGGTTCGGCGTTTACGCTTCGATCGCGCTGCTGGTGAATGCCTTCATGATCCTTGGCATCATGGCGGTGTTCAACGCCACGCTAACCCTGCCGGGCATTGCCGGTTTCGTTCTGACCATCGGTGCGGCGGTCGATGCCAACGTGCTGATCAACGAGCGCATCCGCGAAGAGCTGAGACGGGGGAGGCGAGTGCTCGATGCGCTTGAGACGGGCTACAAGGAAGCCTCGACGGCCATCTTCGACGCCAACATCACCAACACCATCGCCGCCGCGCTGATGATGTACTTCGGTTCGGGCCCGATCCGCGGCTTCGCGGTCGTTCTCCTCATCGGCATCATCACATCGGTGTTCACGGCGGTGAACTTCACTCGGATGCTGGTCGCGCTGTGGGTCAAGTCCACGCGCCCGCGCGCCCTAAACATCTGACGGGAATGAACCGATGAAACTTTTGAAACTCGTTCCCGACAACACCAACATCGATTTCATGAGGTGGCGCAACATCGCCCTCATCCTGTCGATCATCGCCACTGTCGGCAGCCTGGTGCTGGTCGGCGTTCGCGGCCTCAACCTCGGCATCGACTTCGTCGGCGGCCAGGTCGTGCGCGCGACCTTTGCCCAGCCGGTCAATATCGAGGATCTGCGCGGCAAGGTCGCCACCTTGAACGTCGGCGAGGCCAGCATCCAGCAGTTCGGCGACAACAAGACATACCAGATCCGGCTGCCCAAGCCGGAAGGGCCCGAGGCTGCCGCCAACCAGGTGGTGACGGCGGTCCGTGGCATGATCATCAAGGATTACCCCGGCGTCAAAGTGACGGCTGGCGAATCGGTGTCGGGCAAGGTCAGCGGCGAACTGGCGTGGGACGGCGCCCTGGCGATCAGTTTCGCGATGATCGGCATCGCCATTTACATCTGGTTCCGCTTCGAATGGCAGTTCGGGGTCGGCGCCCTCGTCACCCTGTTCCACGACGTGGCGATGGTGCTTGGCTTTTTCTCGCTGACCCAGCTGCAGGTCGACCTCAATATCGTCGCCGCCTTCCTCGCGATCGTCGGCTATTCGCTCAACGACACGGTCGTAATCTACGACCGAATCCGCGAGAATCTGCGCAAATACCGCAAGATGGAGATCGTCTCGCTGCTCAACTTCTCGTTGAACGAGACGCTGTCGCGGACGATCGTCACCTCACTGTCGATCATGCTGGCCTTGGCGGTTCTGCTGATGCTGGGCCCCGACGTGCTGTTCGGCCTGACGGTCGCGATCCTGCTGGGCACGTTCATCGGCACTTATTCGTCGATCTATATCTCCGCCCCGGCACTGGTCTGGCTCGGCCTCAAGCCCGACAGCTTCCTCAAAACCGAGGACGAAGAAGATAAAACGGTCGCAAAGCCGGCTTGAGCGTTCAGGTGAGCGAAAGGCCGCTTGGACTTGTGTGAAGCCCGCGCTAGGAAAGTCTCCATGGTGAACAAGACCCGTATCGCGGCACTATTATTGCTGCCTGTAATCCTGCTTCCTGTCGCCGGCTGCGCCGGCAAGAAGGTGAAAGGCGACACCGCCTACATCGCTCGCGACGTCAATACGCTTTACAGCCTGGCCAAGGAGCGGATGGACAAGGGCGACTATGAAGCGTCGGCCAAGCTGTTCGACGAAGTCGAGCGCCAGCATCCTTACTCGGTCTGGGCCCGCCGCGCTCAGCTGATGAGCGCCTTTTCCTATTATATGGCGCAGCAATACCCTGACGCGGTCAGCTCGGCGCAGCGCTTCCTGACGATCCACCCGGGCAACAAGGACGCGCCCTACGCCAACTATCTGATCGCGATGAGCTATTATCAGCAGATCGAGGACGTCACGCGCGACCAGAAGATCACCCAGCAGGCGTCCGACAGCTTCAACGAGCTGATCCGCCGCTATCCGCAGAGCCGCTACGCGTCGGATGCCCGGCTGAAGCTCGATCTGATCAACGATCACCTTGCCGGCAAGGAGATGGAGATCGGCCGATTCTACCAGCGCCAGGGCAATTGGTTGGCGGCCACGACCCGCTTCCGCACGGTGATCGATCAATATCAGACCACCAGCCACACGCCCGAGGCGCTCGAGCGGCTGGTTGAAAGCTATCTGAACCTGGGGCTGCCCGATGAAGCTCATAAGGCGGCGGCCGTGCTCGGCCGCAACTATCCGGGCAGCAAATGGTACAAGCGTAGCTATGAGCTGATCGAGCGGCACGTCCCCCAGGCGCTTGCTGCCCAGACCAGCAGCTAAGGGGATTTCGGCGGCGTGCTAAGGCAGCTGTCGATCCGTGACGTAGTGCTGATCGACCGGCTCGAGCTGGAGTTCGAGCCCGGGCTTGGAGTCCTCACTGGCGAAACCGGAGCCGGAAAATCGATCCTGCTCGATAGCCTTGGCCTGGCGCTCGGCGTCCGCGCCGACACCGGTCTTGTGCGCAGCGGGCAGGACCAGGCCAGCGTTTCGGCCGAATTCGAGCTGCCGTCGGACCATCCCGCCATCGCCGTGCTCGCCGAGCAGGGCATAGTGCCCGAGCCGGGCGAGCCCCTGCTGGTGCGGCGGACGCTTAAGGCCGACGGCGGCAGCCGCGCCTTTGCCGGCGGGGCAGGCGTGTCGGCGGCGGTGCTGCGCGACATTGCCAACGGGCTGGTCGAGATTCACGGCCAGCACGACGATCGCGGACTGCTCAATCCCCGCGGCCACCGCGCGCTGCTCGACCTGTTCGGGCGGATCGACATGCGCGCGGTCGCGACTGCCTGGGCCGAGGTTGAGCGGATCGAGCTCGAGCTAGCCGAGGGCAAAGCAGCTGCGGAATCGGCGGCACGCGATCGCGATTACCTGGAGCATGCCGCCAAGGAAATCGCCGCACTGGCACCGGAACCTGGCGAGGAAACCAGCCTGTCGGAGCAACGGGCCTTGATGCAGGCCGGAGCCAAGGCGGGTGAGGCGCTGACCGGCCTCGACGAGTTGCTCGGCGGGTCAGAGGGCGCGCTGGCGCAGCTTCGTGCCGCCGCCCGCAAGATCGAACGCGGCGCCGCCGATCACCCGCTGCTGGCAGAGGCGCTTGCCAGCCTTGACCGGGCACTGATCGAGGGCAGCGAGGCGGAGGACCGGATCGCTCGCGCCGCCGAGGCGCTGGCGTTCGACCCTGCGCGGCTGGAATCAGTCGAGGCACGGTTGTTCGATATCCGCGGGCTGGCCCGCAAACATCGGGTCGAGCCCGACGTGCTGGCCGCGCTGGGCGAGGAATATCAGGGCAAGCTGGCGCTGATCGAGGCGGGCGGCGAACGTATCGCCGGGCTGGAAGGCCAGCTCGCCCAAGCCCGCGCCCGTTATGATGACGCGGCGCGCACGCTACGCGAGGATCGCGTTCGCGCCGCGACACGGCTGGACGAAGCTGTTGCCGGGGAGCTTCACCCGCTCAAGCTCGATGCCGCGAAATTCCGCACCGCCATGGCCGAGGCCGAGCCGGGCCCGTCAGGTATCGACCGGGTCGAGTTCGAGGTGTCGACCAACCCCGGCGCTCCGTTCGGGCCATTGACCAGGATCGCATCGGGTGGCGAGCTGTCGCGTTTCATCCTGGCGCTCAAGGTTGCGCTGGCCGAAGCGGGGACCGCCCAGACGATGATATTCGACGAGATCGACCGCGGCGTCGGCGGTGCGGTCGCCAGCGCGATCGGTGAGCGGCTGGCCAGGCTGGCTCGGAAATCGCAGCTGCTGGTGGTGACCCATTCTCCGCAGGTGGCTGCACGCGCGGCGCACCATTATCGAATCGAAAAGGCGCACGAGGACGGCGTTACACGTACCCATGTGCGCAAGCTGACGAACGACGAGCGGCGCGAGGAGATAGCACGGATGCTGTCGGGCGCGGCGATCACCGACGAAGCCCGCGCCCAGGCGGCACGGCTACTGGAGGCAGCATGACCGAGCAACTTTCCCTAAAGCAGGACTATCACGGCCGGACCTTCGATCATGTGCTGGTCCATGACGGTAGCGGTGCCGCGAGGCCGGCAGTCGTCCTGCTGCCAACAGTCATGGGCGTGCAGCCGCTTGAGATCGGGATGGCGGAAAAGCTGGTTGCGCTTGGATATAACGTCTTGGTGGTGGACCTTTTCGCCAAGCGCTTCCGGCCGGTGATCGACCGCGGCGAGGCTTTCGCCGCCATGGGCGAACTGCGGGAGGACCGGTCGGCGCTGCGCGATCACCTGCTTGCCGTGCTGGAAGTCGCCTGGAACCTGGACGCGGTCGATGCGGAGAAGGTTGCCGTGATCGGCTTCTGTTTCGGTGGCCAGTGCGCGCTCGATATCGCGCGGTCCGGGGCGGACGTGGCCGGCGTGGCCAGCTTCCACGGCCTGTTCGACCCGCCCGGCCTGCCGCCGCAGCCGATCAAGGCCAAGGTCTCCGCCTATCATGGCTGGGAAGACCCGATGGTTCCGCCCGAAGCAGTGGTTGCGCTTGGCAAGGAACTGACCGACGGCGGCGCCGACTGGCAGATCCATGCTTACGGAAACGTCGGCCACGGCTTTACCAATCCCAAGGCCCACGAAATCGGCGTCGCCGGCGTGGCCTACGATGAGGCGGCGGCAAGGCGCAGCTGGGCCAGCCTTGAAAACTTCCTGGCCGAAGTGTTGGGGTGACCGCTTTCGTCGCGATGGTCCGCGCGGTGAATGTATCGGGGACGGGGAAACTGCCCAAGGAAGAGCTGACGGCGATCGGCAAGGCCTGCGGCTTCAAACAGGTCCGCACCTTCATCAATAGCGGCAATTTGCTGTTCGCCAGCGATCTCGCCGAAAGCACGGTCAAGGAGCGGATCGAACAGCGGCTGGTCGATTATTTCGGCAAGCCGGTGCCGGCCTTCGTCCGCAATGCCAGGGAAATGGCGGAGGCGGTGAAGAAAAACCCATTCAGCGACGACAAGCCGAGCCGAGTCATGGCTCATTTCGTCGACGAAGAGCCGGTGAAGGCGATGATCGATGAAGCACGCGACGTTGAGGGCGAGCGGTTGGCGCTAGGGCCTCGGCTCCTCTATGTCAGCTATGGCGAGGGCATCGGCAAGACGAAGCTGAAGCTGCCCGCCGTCAAACAGGGCACGGCAAGAAACATGAACAGCGTGGCAAGGATGGCGGAGTTGCTGGCGGGGATGGAATGAACGAAGCAGAAGCCGCCAACCGTTTGATGCGCCTCGCCAAGCAGATCGCGCATCACGACAAGCTTTATCACGACCAGGACGCGCCGGAGATTTCGGACGCCGACTATGACGCACTGGTCCGCGAAAACCGTGAGCTGGAAGCCCAATATCCACAGCTGGTGAGAGCGGATTCGCCGTCGAAGCGGCTGGGCGCGGCGCCAACTTCGGCGCTGGCCAAGGTCACCCATGCCCGGCCGATGCTCAGCCTCGACAATGCGTTCAGCGCCGAGGAAGTACGCGATTTCGTTGGCCGGGTTCGGCGGTTCCTGAATTTGCCTGAGGGCGAGCCGGTCGCAATGACTGCCGAGCCCAAAATCGACGGCCTCTCCTGCTCGTTGCGCTACGAGAAAGGTCAGCTGGTGCTGGCGGCGACGCGCGGCGACGGAATGGTCGGCGAGGATGTGACGCCCAACGCCCGAACGATCCGCGACATCCCGCAATCGATCAAGGGCGCTCCCGACGTGCTCGAAGTGCGCGGCGAAGTGTACATGTCCAAGGCCGATTTCGCTGCCTTGAACGAGCGGCAGGAAACGGCGGGCGGCAAGGTCTTTGCCAACCCGCGAAACGCCGCCGCGGGCTCGCTGCGGCAGAAGGACGCCAGCGTGACCGAGGCACGGCCGCTGCGTTTCCTTGCTCATGGCTGGGGCGAGGTCAGCGAGCCGCTTGCCATGCTGCAGCTGCTGGCGATGAACAAGATCGAGAGCTTCGGCTTCCCGGTCAGCGACCTGCTGGTGCAGTGCGAAACGGTCGAGGAGGCGCTGGCCCATTACGCATTGATCGAGCGGGAACGCGCCGACTTGCCCTACGACATCGATGGCGTGGTCTATAAGGTTGGACGGCTCGACTGGCAGGATCGCCTTGGCCAGGTCGGACGCGCGCCGCGCTGGGGCCTTGCCCATAAATTCCCGGCGGAGAAGGCCGAGACGACGCTGGAGGCGATCGACATACAGGTCGGGCGCACCGGCAAGCTGACCCCGGTCGGGCGCTTGAAGCCTGTGGGGGTCGGCGGAGTGATCGTCAGCAATGTCACGCTCCACAACCGCGACGAGATCGCCCGGCTCGGCCTGCGCATCGGTGACCGGGTGCGGATCCAGCGTGCCGGCGACGTCATCCCGCAGGTGGTCGAGAACCTCACCCGCGATGAAACGCGAGCGCCTTACTTCTTTCCCGACCATTGCCCGGAGTGCAATTCGGAAGCGGTCGCCGAGGAGGGTGAGGTCGATGTCCGCTGCACCGGCGGGCTGATCTGTCCCGCCCAGCGGATCGAGCGCCTCCGCCATTTCGTCTCGCGCGGGGCGATGGACATCGACGGGCTGGGCGAGAAGAGCATCGTCGAATTCTTCGAACTGGGCTGGCTGCATGGGCCAGCGGACATCTTCCGCCTCAAGGACCATCGCGGCGCGCTGATTGGCCGCGAAGGCTGGCAGGAGAAGTCGGTCGATAATTTGCTCGCCGCGATCGAGGCTCGAATCGGCTTCGATCCGGCGCGCTTCCTGTTCGGCCTCGGCATTCGCCATGTTGGCATCGTTACCGCCAAGGATCTGATGAAGGCGTTCGGCTCGGTCGAAGGACTGGAGGAGGCTGCACGGGGACCTGATGCACAGGCCGAGCTGTCTGCGGTCGATGGCATCGGCCCGGTCGTGGCCGAAGCTTTGGTCGATTTCTTCCACGAACCGCACAATCGCGAGCAACTGGCCGAATTGCTGGCGCTGGCGCGACCCGCCGCCTTCGTCTCGACCGCGCGGGCGACGGAATGGACCGGCAAGACGATCGTCTTCACCGGTAGCCTGGAAACCATGAGCCGCGACGAGGCCAAGGCCCAGGCCGAGCGGCTCGGCGCGCGGGCGGCGGGCTCGGTCAGCGCCAAGACCGACCTGGTCGTTGCCGGACCCGGTGCGGGATCGAAGCTCAAGAAGGCCGAGGAGCTCGGCATCCGCGTCATCGGCGAGGGCGAATGGGCGGAGATTGTGGCGGGGGCTTAGGAGCCGGCTTCCAATACCAGCACTGACCACTCGCCTTTGCTCCGCTCGACCAGCGCCATCCCTTCCGCCTGATAGGCTGCGATGACGGCATCGGCCTGGGTGTCGAGCAAACCGGCGAGGATCAGGGTTGCACCGGGCGCGACCGTCTTGGCGAAATCGGGTGCCAGCTCGATCAGCGGACCGGCGAGGATGTTGGCGATCAGCAAATCATAGGGCGCGCGGGCGGCAATCAGCGCATGGTCCATCCCGTCCGCGACGGCGAGCAGCAGCTGACCCGGCCCATGGCCGAGCTTTACGCCGTTGATCGCCGCATTCTCTTCGCTGACCTTGACCGCGATGTCGTCGATATCGGTCGCGATTGCCCGCGCTTCCGGCCACAGCGCCATGGCCGCGAATGCCAGCAGCCCGGTGCCGGTGCCGATATCGGCGATATTGGCGAATCGCTTGCCGGCCACTTCCAGCCGGTCGAGCGCTGCGAGGCATCCGGCGGTGGTGTCGTGCTGGCCGGTGCCGAAGGCGAGCCCTGCATCGATCTCGAAATTGACCGTGTCGGCCGGCCGATCGGCGTAATGCATCGGCGTATGGACGAAGAAGCGCCCGGCGCGGATCGGACCCAGCCCCTGCTGGCTCATCGTCACCCAGTCGGTCGTGTCCTCAAGGTGCTCGACCTCCGGCTCGCCATTCGCCGCCAGGCGGCGGAGCAGGACCAGCTCCTGCGTGGTCGGCTGCTCGGCGAAATAGGCGTGGATTCGCCAGTCGTCGGGCGCGTGCGGGTCGGGTTCGTCGGCGACGATCACCGGCGGCTCCTCGGCATGGGCGAACAGGTCCGCGCTTTCCGGCAGCGCCTCGGCCTCGGCCCGGCTGCAGCGAAGCGTGACCCGCCAGCTCATTGGCCCGCCGCCTCCTTTGCCAGCCGCTCGTCCAGGTTTTTGCTGAGCTTTGCCGCATAATTCTTGCAGCCGTCCGGATCGAACAGCGGAGCCTTGCCAATCATCCGATCGCGCATGGCGCTGGATGAGGGATGGGGGGTCAGCAGGATTTCGCAGGGGCTGGCTGCGATCTTGGCGATCGATGCGCGAAAGGCTTCGAGAGATTCCGGATGCGCGCTGAACTTGTAATCGTCGCGGCTGACCGGCGTCAGGCTGTCGGCGTAAACGATCGTCCGGCAGACGCCGCCATCGCAGCTTTCCCAGCGCCAGCTGAGCGCGCCCGGCGTGTGGCCGGGCGTCGTCATGGCGAACACCCTGATATTGCCGATCAGCACATCGCTTCCGTCGCCGACTACCCGGCCGACGCTCGCCGCACGGAAGGGTGGGTGCTCGCCAGCCTGCGGATCGTCCGCGCTCGCTGCGCCGCTGTTCATCACGGTTTCCGCGGCGCGTGAGGTGACCAGCGTCGCGCCAGTCAGCTGCTGCAGCCGGGCCATTCCCCCGACATGATCGAGATGCTCATGGCTCATCAGCAGATATTTGATGTCCTTCAGCTTGAAGCCGAGCTGGCGGATATTCTCGGCGATGAGGTCGGCGCCCCGCTCTGTCCCTCCATCGATCAGCACATGGCCGTCCTCTCCGGCGATTAGGATCGCGCTGATGCCGCAAGTGCCGACCAGGTATGTGTTGCCGTGAATTCGAACAGGCGGCGCGGGCTTGTCCCACTCGTCCCAATCCTTGCAGTTTGCCGCCCAGATCGGCCCCCATTCCTCGACCGGGTGGATCGGCCGTTCGATCTGGCGCGGGGTCTTGCCGAGCGGGACGACGATCTGCTGTGCGGCAAGGGCAAGAAACGCGATACTAGCGAACATAGCTGGCGCCATTGAGGTCTATCACCGACCCGGTCGAGGCGGCGGGAGCGTCGATTGCCAGCCAGCGGATCGCCTCGGCAACTTCCAAAGTGCTCGTCACCCGGCCGAGCGGGATGTCGGCGACGATCGCCGCGCCGCCGCGCCCGGCCAGATATTCCTCGGTCATTTCCGAAACGGTGAAGCCGGGCGCCACCGCGAAGGCGAGGATGTTGTCGGCGGCGTAGCCGCGGGCGATGGTCTTGGTCATGCCGATGATCGCCGATTTGGACGCTGCATAGTGCCAATGGCTGGGACTGTCTCCGCGATAGGCGGCGCGGCTCGAGACATTGACGATGCGCCCGCCGCCGTTTGCCTTGAAATGCCCAACGGCCAGCCGGCAGAGGTCGGCGGTGGCCTGCAGGTTGATCCTGAGCGTACGGTCCCAGGCCGAGTGCCATTCCTGGTCCGCCGCGTCGTCGGCGACACCCTCATAAATGCCGGCATTGTTGACCAGCGCGTCGATCCGCCCGCCCAGCCTGTCGAGCGCGGCGTCCCAAATAAGGCGCGTCGCCGCCGGGTCGGCAAGGTCTCCGGCAATCAGGCCGTTGTCGCCCATCGTCGAATGGCCGGCGACCTGGTGGCCGGTGGAAGCAAGCAGTTCGAGCGTTGCGGCGCCGATGCCGCGGCTGGCGCCGGTCAGGAGGATGTTCATGGGCCTGGCGTAGACCAGCCCACCCTATTTCGTCATCCCCATGAAAATGGGGACCCAGAAAAACGACCTAGGTTCCCGCTTTCGCGGGAATGACGATTTTGTTGATTTGGCGCCAATAGGAGGCGGCTTCGCCGCTTAAGCAGCGAAGGTCGAAACAAACTCGCTGGTAGCGGACCGGAAATCGGCGATGCGGGCCCCGAAGCGACCGAAGCCTTGCTCAACGCTGTCGATATCCTTGGCGACCTGCTCGGTGTCGGAGCGGATCGCTGCGATGGTCGAGCTCATCGAGTCGGCGGCCAGCGCAGTTTCGTCGACCGCGGCTGTAATCATTGTCACCGTCTGGGCCTGGAGCTCCATCGCCTGGCGGATCCGGTTGGCGGAAGCCTCGACTTCCTCGACCGTGGCGCTGATCGAGCCATTGGCCTCGACCGTCTGCTTGGTCGCGGCGGTAATGGCGGTGATCTTGTTGGTGATGTCGTCGGTTGCCCGGGCGGTCTGGGCGGCGAGCGATTTTACTTCCTGGGCGACCACTGCGAAGCCGCGGCCGGCATCCCCGGCACGAGCGGCCTCGATGGTCGCGTTGAGCGCCAACAGGTTGGTCTGTCCGGCAATGTCGCGGATCAGGCCGAGGATCGATTCGATCGCTTCGACGTGGTTCGACAGGGCCTTGCTGACCTCGACGGCCTTGTCGGCCTGGTCGCCGGCCTTGGTCGCGACGCCGGCGGCGACTTCGACCTCGGTCCTTGCATCCTCGATGGCGCGAATGAGACCGGCCGCGGTCTGGGCTGCCTCGCGCATCGCCACCGCCGATTGCTCGGCCGCCGCCGCGACTTCGCTGGTCTTGCCCAGCATGCCGCGGGCCGCGGTCGCGCTATGTCCGGCCTGGGCGCGCAA
Organism: Sphingomonas brevis; assembly: GCF_023516505.1. Lineage (NCBI taxonomy): Bacteria > Pseudomonadati > Pseudomonadota > Alphaproteobacteria > Sphingomonadales > Sphingomonadaceae > Sphingomonas > Sphingomonas brevis. The sequence continues at coordinate 2,496,056 of NZ_JAMGBB010000001.1, forward strand.
TTCGTCGCTTTCCCGGGTGCAATCCTGGACCACGCCCATCACCTTGCTGTTGAAGCTGCCGGCCTGGTGCGATTGGGCCACTTCGCTTTCCTTGCGGGTGATGGTGATCCCGTGGTGGATGAAACAGTCGATCTCGATCGCCTGGACTTCCGACAGGGTGCGGGCAAAGCGAATCTGGCTCTCCTCGTCGTCAACCAGGCGGCGCATGACCGCATAGGCTGCTTCGGTCTCGGCGTTGATGCCGGCGAGCAAGGTCGACAGGGTGAGGCCCGCGCCGAGCGCCTTGGCGACATAACCTTGCGCCTCATGGGTCCATTTCGGATTGTCGAGCCGCTCGAACTTGGCCTGGATGAACGGGAAGATCTTGTCGGCCAGCTGATCGATCCGCTGCTCGTCGAACTGCTCGCGGACCTCGGGCGAGATACCGTAGCGGCGCCAGAATTCGCGGGCGAGCTCCTTGCCGTCGCCCTTGATCAGCTTCCACAGCTCGCGCGAGCGGCCGGGCAGGTCGCCATTTGTGTCGTACAGATGCAGGCTCCGCGCCAGATCATAATCGCCGTTCGACATCGCTTGAACCACCTGTGCCATTTGAACCGGAATCCCCACTGAAACTGACTTCAAGCACCGCTATGCGGGGTGAATGGTTAAAGGCGGGTTAGCCCCCTCCAACCTTGCGCGTTGGCGATCCGGTGCCTAGTGGACGCTTACCTTTTCCCAGCGTCGGTTCGAGGACCCATGAACAGCAAAGCCGAGCGACCACTTTCGCCGCACCTGACCATCTGGAAATGGGGGCCGCACATGACGGTCTCCATCCTCCACCGCGTTACCGGCGGCGCAATCACCGTCGCCGGCCTGGCGGTGCTTGCCTGGTGGCTGGTCGCGGTCGCGGGCGGCGAGGCCGCCTACGGCGAATTCGTCAAGCTCGCTACCGGCACGGCCGGGATGATCGTGCTGGTCGGCCTGACCTGGGCGTTCTTCCAGCATCTTTTCTCGGGCCTTCGCCATCTCGTGCTCGACACCGGCTCCGGCTACGAGCTCAAGGTCAACCGCTTCTGGGCGATCATGACCCTGGTAGGATCGCTGACCGCGACCGCCGTCACCTGGTACATTCTGATGGGAGTGGGCAAATGAGCCAGGGAGAAAGCGCGACCCCGCTGGGCAAGGTTCGCGGGCTGGGATCGGCCCATCACGGCGGCGGCCATTGGCTGGAGGAGCGCTTTACCAGCGTGGCCCTGCTGCTGTTGTCGCTGTGGCTGTTTTTCTCGCTGTTGATGCTGCCGAATTTTGAGCTGGCGACGCTCAAGGAATGGCTCGGCTCGGCGTGGGCCGCCATTCCGATGGCGCTGCTCATCGTCACCGCCTTCAAGCACGGCCTCGATGGCCTCAAGGTCAGCGTTGACGATTATGTGCATGATGACGGCAACCGCATCGCACTCCATTATCTTTTGACCATGGCGGCGATTGCGGGCGCCTCGGTCGCGCTGTTCGCGCTGGCCAGGATCGTGTTCGCACCGGTTGCCGCATGACCGCCTATAAAATCGTCGATCATGTCTATGATGTCGTCGTCGTCGGCGCCGGCGGGTCCGGCCTTCGCGCGACCATGGGTGCGGCCGAAAAGGGCCTGAAGACCGCCTGCGTCACGAAGGTCTTTCCGACCCGCAGCCACACCGTCGCGGCGCAGGGCGGAATCGCCGCCTCGCTTGGCAACATGGGGCCGGATCACTGGACCTGGCACATGTACGACACCGTCAAGGGGTCGGACTGGCTCGGCGACCAGGACGCGATCGAATATCTGGTCCGCGAGGCTCCGGCGGCGGTTTACGAACTTGAACATGCCGGGATGCCGTTCAGCCGGACCGCAGAGGGCAAAATCTACCAGCGCGCCTTTGGCGGCATGACCCAGAACATGGGGGAGGGACCGGCCGCTCAGCGAACCTGTGCCGCCGCCGACCGGACCGGCCATGCCATGCTCCACACGCTCTACCAGCAGAGCCTGAAGTATGACGCCGACTTCTTCATCGAATATTTCGCCCTCGACCTGATCATGGAGGACGGCGCATGCCGTGGCCTGGTCGCGCTGTGCCTCGACGACGGATCGATCCACCGCTTCCGCGCGCAAGCGGTGGTTCTGGCGACCGGCGGTTATGGCCGCGCTTACTTCTCGGCGACCTCGGCTCACACCTGCACTGGCGACGGCAACGCCATGGTCCTCCGCGCGGGCTTGCCGCTGCAGGACATGGAGTTCGTCCAGTTCCACCCGACCGGCATTTACGGCGTCGGCGTTCTGATCACCGAAGGCGCGCGCGGCGAGGGCGGATACCTTACCAACAGCGAGGGTGAGCGGTTCATGGAGCGCTATGCTCCCTCGGCCAAGGACCTCGCCAGCCGCGACGTCGTGTCGCGGTCGATGGCGATGGAGATTCGCGAGGGCCGCGGCGTCGGCGAGCGGAAGGATCATATCTTCCTCCACCTCGACCATATCGACCCCAAGATCCTGCATGAGCGGCTTCCCGGAATCACCGAGACCGGCAAGATTTTCGCCGGGGTCGACCTCACCCGCCAGCCGCTGCCGGTGGTGCCGACGGTCCATTATAATATGGGCGGGATCCCGACCAATTATCATGGCGAGGTGGTAACGCTGAAGGACGGCCAGCCGGACAGCGTGGTCCCTGGCCTGTTCGCGGTCGGCGAGGCAGCCTGCGTCTCGGTCCATGGCGCCAATCGTCTCGGCTCCAACAGCCTGATCGACCTGGTGGTGTTCGGCCGCGCCGCCGGCCTCCGTCTCGCCGAGGTGATCAAGCCTGGCGCCGCCCAGCCGCTACTCAAGGACGGCGCATCGGACCTGGCGTTGACCCGGCTCGACAAGTTCCGCCACGCTGAAGGCTCGCTGCCGACCGCCGAAATCCGCGACGAGATGCAGCGTACGATGCAGGCCGATTGCGCCGTGTTCCGCACCGAGCGCACGCTGGAGGAAGGCCAGTCGAAAATCGACGCGGTCTACAAGAAGATGGCTGACATTCGCGTTTCCGACCGCAGCCTCATTTGGAACAGCGACCTCGTCGAAACGCTCGAGCTCGACAATCTTATCGCCCAGGCGGTGGTCACCATGCACTGCGCCGCCAACCGCAAGGAAAGCCGCGGCGCGCATATGCACGAGGACTTCCCGGAGCGCGACGACAAGAATTGGATGAAGCACACCGTCGCCTGGTTCGACGGCTGGGGCGGCCACGGAGGCGGCGTCAAAATCGACTATCGCCCGGTCCACACCTACACGCTCACCGACGAGATCGACTACATCAAGCCCAAAGCGCGGGTGTATTAAGCCGGTCGCCTCGTCCTTTCGTCGAAGCAGGCTTCCTGATTGGCAAAATCGGTGATTTGCTTCCCAAAAGGGGAGGCGGCGATGCAGCGTTCAATCTTGTTGGTTGTGGCAGCGGCGGGGCTGCTGACCGGCGCCGCGGCGCCCAAGGTCAAGCTTGTCGAGCCCAGCTACACGCTGATTCCGGGCTCCGTGCCGCTCGACAAGGGCCCAGATGGCAACAGCATCTTCCTCGATGCACCGCAGGGCCTGATCGTCGTCGATACCGGCCGGCACCCCGAGCATGCCGAACTTTTGCTGGCTTACGCGAAACAGCGGGGCAAGCCGATCGCGGTAATCGTCAACACCCATTGGCACCTCGACCACACCACCGGCAATTATGACATTCGCACGGCCTATCCCCGGGCGCAGGTCTATGCGACGACCGCCATCGAAGGAGCGCTGAAGAGCTTTCTCCAGCGTGGCCGCGAGCAGACCGACAAGCGCCTCGCCGATCCCAAGACTCCGGCGGACGTCAAGGCGCAGCTGATCCGCGCCCGCCACCGCCTCGACAATCCCGACACGCTCCGCCCGACCGTCCCCGTGACCAAGTCGGCAATAATGAAGATCGCCGGGCGCAAGCTCGACGTCCACGTCGCGCCCTATGCCGCGACCGAGGCCGATCTGTGGCTTTACGTGCCGGACGAGGGGCTGGCGATCGTCGGCGACCTGGTGGTCGATATCGTGCCGTTCATGGATACCGCCTGCGCCGAAGGTTGGCAGAAGGCACTGGGCGAGGTGGCGGCGACGCCGTTCACGAGGCTGATCCCCGGCCATGGCGCGCCGATGAATCGCGACCAGTTCAACCAATGGCGCAAGGCGTTCGACAATTTCATCGACTGCGGCCAGTCGATCCGCCTCAAGGAAGAATGTGTCGCCGGATGGAAACGCGATGCGGCACCGTTCATCGATGCCGAGCACGGCGACTATGTGACGGAAGCCGCTGGATATTATCTCGATACGCGGCTCCGTTCCTCGCCCGAAGAGCGGCAGAAATACTGCAAGCCTGGAGGCGTTTGAGGCTTTGCGCTTGTCGCGGCTGACGCTAAGCCGCTCCCCCGATATGACTGATCCCAAACCTCCGAAGCGGATTTTCGCCGAAGCCAAGGTCGATGCCCGCGCCGCGGTGCATGTGCCTTCCAGCCCGCAAACCCAGAGCGAGGCCTATAAGCTCGCCTTCCAGGACAATGAGTTCCTGCTCCGCCCCGACCTTCGGCCGGTGCGTTTCCAGCTCGAGCTGTTGAAGCCCGAATTGCTGATGAATGAGGCCAACATCGCCTCGACCTTCGTCTTCTACGGCTCGGCCCGCGTGCCCGAACCGTCCAAGGCCCACGCGCTGCTCGAAGCGGCGCGGACCGACTGGGACAAGAAGGTCGCAGAGCGGCTGGTCGCCAAGTCCCATTATTATGACGAGGCAAGGAAACTCGCGGCTCGCGTCAGCAAGCATCCGGTTGACGAGGACGGCAAGCGCCACTTCGTCGTCTGCTCGGGCGGCGGCCCGTCGTTCATGGAGGCCGCCAACCGCGGCGCACAGGATGTCGGCGTGGATTCGATCGGGCTTAACATCGTGCTCCCGCACGAGCAGCTGCCCAATAATTATGTCACTCCGGACTTGAGCTTCCAGTTCCACTATTTCGCGCTGAGGAAGATGCATTTCCTGCTCCGCGCCCGCGCGGTGGCGGTGTTCCCCGGCGGGTTCGGCACGTTCGACGAAATGTTCGAACTTTTGACCCTGATCCAGACCGGCAAGGTCCGGCCGCTGCCGATCCTTCTGTTTGGCCGCGAATTCTGGGAGCGGGTGATCGATTTCGAAGGGCTGGCCGAGGAGGGCGTTATCTCGCCCCACGATCTCGACCTCATCACCTGGGTCGAAACGGCGGAAGAGGCATGGGACGCCGTCTGCCACCATTATGAGGTCTGCTGACTATTAATCTCCAGCGGACACATAAAGGGCGGCTCGAGGCCGCCCTTTCTATTTGATCGGCACGCCGGCCTACACGCCGGTCTATTTGTCGGCAGGCTTGGCCGGTGCGGCCTCGTTGCCAGCCGGAGCAGCTTCATTGCCCGCTGCCACATCCTTGCCGTCCGCTCCCTTGTCGTCGGCCGCCGCGGTAGCTTCGGCCGGGGCGGCGGGTAGCGGCTTCGGCGCGTCGCTATGCGCGTTCAAAAAGGCGATGACATTGGCGCGATCCTCGGGATTGCCGAGGCCGGCGAAGGTCATCTTGGTGCCCGGAGCGAACTTCTTGGGGTTGGACAGCCAATCGCTGAGGCTGTTCCAGTCCCAGTTGCCGCCCTTGCCTGACAGCGCCTCGGAGAAGGCGAAGCCATGCGCGCCCTTGCCGACCGGCTCGCCCAGCACACCCCACAGATTCGGGCCGAGCGCATTGGCTCCGCCCTTGTCGGCATTGTGGCAGGCGGTGCACTTCTTGAACACCTGCTCGCCCTTGGTCGGGTCGGCCGAGGCCAGGTAGAATTCGATCGGCTTGGCCGCCTCGGCGGTTGCCCCTTCGACTTCGACGCCCTCGATCGGATAGCCCATCGTTTCCGGCCGGTGCGTGTTGAACACTTCGGATGAGACGATCGACGAGCCCAGCGCGACGATACCGGCGAACAGGACCCAGCCGGCGATAGTGTTGTTGCGATCGTTCATGAAACCCCTGCGGACAAGCCGAATGGAAAGAAACCGTGCCAGCGCCTTTAAGACGGAGCCTTGCTTACATCAAGCCATCGACCCAGCGTTCCAACAAGGTTCGGGCAATGGCCCATTTGGGCGGCGCCTGGAACGGTGCCGAGGCATCTCCGGCAAGGGCGGCAACCACCTCGTCGCGACTGAACCAGCGGGCGTCGTCGAGCTCGTTGCGGTCGATCTCCAATTGGTCGCTTGCGGCAATCGAGTGCGCCCCGATCATCAGCGACGACGGGAACGGCCAGGGCTGACTGCACAAATAGCGGACGTCGCCAACCTCGATTCCGGCCTCTTCCTTGAGTTCGCGCGCGACCGCATTTTCGATCGATTCGCCCGGCTCGACGAAACCCGCGAGCGCCGAATAGCGGCCGGGCGGATATTGCGGCTGGCGCCCCAGCAGCAGCTTGCCCTCATGCTCCGCCAACATGATCACCACCGGGTCGGAGCGCGGATAATGTTCTGCGCCGCAGTTCGGGCAGGCGCGCGACCAGCCGCCGCGATTGGGCTCGGTCCGATGCCCGCAGACCGAGCAATGGCTGTGACGGCGATGCCAGTTCGCCAGGCTGAGCGCGGCCGAGAAGGTCGGCGCATCCCTGGCGTCGAGCTGCGCCAGCAAATGGATGTGGGCATAGGCATTGGCCGGCGTGCTTCCGTCGGGCAAGCTGGAAAAGCGCGGCGCGCCATTGTCGAAGCCCAGGAACAGCGGCGGCTCGCCAGTCACTGCTCCCCAGCAAAGCTTGCCCTCTTCGTCGAGTGCAGGCGCGCCTTCGACCCACTGCAATTCTCGCGCATCGGGCCGATCGAGAAACGCTGCGACAGCCGCCGGATCGGCGCGCAGATGGTCGGCGCGGTCGAGGCCTTCGCCACTGAAGAATGGATCAGGCGGCAAGGGCTTCCTTTCTGGTGACGACTGAATCGACGGCCTTTCGGTAGAGTGTAGGCAAGCCTGCCCCGCTGATCGAGTTGAGCGGTTGCCACCAGCCATCACCAATCGGCTCCGACCGGGCAACGATATGCAGGGATAGCGTGAAATGCGTGAAGCCGTGCGCAATACTGGTCAGCGTCGGCCCGGCAGGCCATTCGTCTCCCCACTCCGGGCCCGGCAGCGCCGCCATTCCGCCGAGCATGCCCTTGGCCGGGCGACGGACGAGCCAGATCGCGTCATTGCGCTCGATCCACCAGGCCAGGCCATGCCGATGCGGGCGCTCGAGTCTCGCTTTTGCAACGGGAAAGGCTTCGGGATCGCCGCCGGCGAATGCCATGCAGTCGGCTGAGAGTGGGCATGCGGCGCAGTCGGGCCGCTTCGGCCGGCAGACGGTCGCGCCAAGATCCATCATCGCCTGCGCATAATCGCCCGGCCGGTCGGTTGGTGTCATCGCGTCCGCGAATCTCCGGATTTCGTCGCCGGCCTTTTCAATTGGGCGGTCGATGCGATTGTGACGGGCAACGATCCTGGCGACATTGGTGTCGACCACGACCGCCCGTTCGCCGAAGGCGATGGCAGCGATTGCCGCGGCGGTATAGGCGCCCAGCCCTGGCAATTCGCGCAAGGCCGCCTCGGTTCGAGGGAAGCCGCCGAGCGCCGCCACCTCTCTTGCGCATGCGATCAAATTTCTTGCCCGGGCGTAATAGCCAAGACCGGCCCATTCGCTCAGCACCTCCTCGTCCGGCGCCGCGGCCAGCGCTTCGACCGTCGGCCAGCGGGCGATGAACCGGCGGAAGCGCGGCTTCACCGTCGCGACCGTGGTCTGTTGCAGCATCACCTCGCTCAGCCACACGATATAGGGGTCGGGCGGGGCGCTTCCGGGCGGGCTTCGCCACGGCAAGGCCCGTGCATATCGGTCATAATGAGTCAGGAGCCGTTCAGCGGCACTGGCGAGCATGAAAGCGCTATGGCATGGTCGTTACAAATGGCGAAGTCCCCGCGTCCCGAATCCAAGGAAGAAGCTCCGCGCGTCGGCCATGTCCGCGCGTGCGGCGACCTTGTCAGCGATATTGCTGGAATTACCTTCAAGCGATTCGGATTCATGCAGGGCGCGGTGGTCAGCCGCTGGGCGGAAATCGTCGGTGAGCGCTATGCCAGGGTGTCGACCCCGGAATCGATCCGCTTTCCGGCGGGCAAGAAGTCGGGCGGAACGCTGACCCTGAGCGTCGAGGGCGCTCATGCGCCCCTGATCCAGCATCTCGGCCCGCTGATCATCGAGAGGGTCAATCGCTTCTTCGGTTATGAGGCGGTCACCAAGGTCGCCTTCAGCCAGGGACGGATACCTAGAGCCAGGTCACCGATCGAGCGGCCGCCGCTTGCCGCGGTGCCCAAGGAGCTGGGCGAAGGCTTGCGCCAGATCGCCGACCCTGAGCTTCGAACCGTGCTCGAATCGCTTGCCGGCAAGCTCGCCGGGTCGCGCGGCGCTCCCGCTGTCGACAAGCTTCCTTCCACTCCAATTCCAATCATCCGGAGCAAATGACCCCCATGAGAATCTCTGTCCTGTTCCTCGCCTCGGCGGCGCTGCTCGCCACTGCCTGCAACGCTGAAAAAAGCGCGAGCAATTCGAGCGGCGCGGAAGTCGCCGCGGCGCCGGTGCCGGCGCCCAACAACGGCGACTGGTCGACCATCGTCAAGAAGTCGGCCGAGGGCGGCTTCGTCATGGGCAATCCCAACGCCAAGGTGAAGCTGGTCGAGTTTGGCTCGCTTACTTGCCCGCACTGCGCCGAGTTCGAGCATCAGGGCGCCCAGGCACTGGTCGACAATTATGTGAAGAAGGGCCTGGTTAGCTGGGAATTCCGCAACTACGTCCGCGATCCGTTCGACATGACCGCGACCCTGCTGGCCCGCTGCGGCGGCGAGGCAAGCTTCTTCGGCCTCACCCGCAACCTGTTTGCCGACCAGAAGGACTGGATCGGCAAGGTCCAGGCGGCAGACCAGGCTACGATCCAGAATCTGCAGACGATGTCCCCGGCCCAGCAATTTTCGGCGATCGCCGATCTTGCCGGGTTGAAACAATATGCCTCGATGCGGGGCGTTCCGCGCGCCAAGGGCGATCAGTGCCTGGCCGACGAGGCGGAGATCAACAAGCTGGTCCAAATGAACACCGACGCCGGGACGACCTACAATATTCCGGGTACGCCATCCTTCCTGATCAACGGTTCACTGGTCGAGCAGACCGCCACTTGGGAAAAGCTCGAGCCGGCCATCAAGGACGCGCTTGCAAGCTGATGGAGCGTGAGGGGGTAAATCGTTGCGTTTCCGCCGGCTGAAACTCACCGGCTTCAAGAGCTTCGTCGAGCCTGCCGAACTCAGAATCGAGCCGGGGCTAACCGGCGTGGTCGGCCCGAACGGCTGCGGCAAGTCCAACCTGCTTGAGGCGATCCGCTGGGTGATGGGCGAAGGATCGCCCAAGTCGCTGCGCGGCGGCGGGATGGAGGATATTATCTTCGCCGGCACTGCCACCCGGCCGGCGCGCGACTTCGCCGAAGTGTCGCTGCTGATCGAGCGCGAGGCCGGCGACGCCGATAACGACGAAAATAGCGAGAGCGAAGTGACCCGCCGGATCGAGCGCGGCGCCGGCTCCGCTTACCGGATCGACGGGCGCGATGTCCGCCAGAAGGACGTCTCGCTGCTGTTCGCCGACGCCGCAACCGGTGCTCATTCGCCGGCGCTGGTCAGCCAGGGGCGGATCGGCGCGGTGATCGCCGCAAAGCCGGTCGAGCGCCGGATGATGCTGGAAGAGGCGGCGGGCATTTCGGGCCTCCATGCGCGCCGCAAGGATGCCGAGCAGAAGCTCCGCGCGACGGAAGCCAATCTCCAACGGCTCGACGAGCTACTGACGGAGCAGGAGGCGCGTGCTTCGGCGCTCAGGCGGCAGGCGCGGGCAGCCGAACGCTACCGCGCGCTGACCGACAAGATCCGGCTGGCCGAGGGCAAGCTGCTCTATTCGCGCTGGTCAGACGCCGACCGCGCGGCGGCTGAAGCGGCCGAGGAAGCCAGGATCGCGGAGGGCGAGGTCGCCCGGTTGCAGCAGGCGGTCCTTGCCGCGCAATCGCTTCAGGAACAGGCCGCCGGCGCGCTGGCCGAGCGGCGCAACTCCGCCGTCGCGGCGCGCGATGCCGGCCGCACCCTGGCGCATGAACTGGCCACCGCCCGTGCCAAGCGCGATACGGTGGTGCGCCGGCTAGCGGAACTGGAGCGCCTTTCGCAGGCGCTATCGGCCGAAACCGCGCGCGAGGTGGCATTGAAGGCCGACGCGGCGAGGGCGATCGACACACTCGACCAGGAACGGCGTGCGATCGAGGAACGGCTGGCCGATGCCGAGACGATCGCCGCCCGGATCGCGACCGAACTGACCCAAACCGAGGCGGAATCCCGCGAAGCCGAAGCCGCCCTTGCCGGAGTGTTGGCGCGTGAAGCCGCCATGCGGGCCGAACGCCGCGTGGCCCAGGCCGCGCTGGATGCCGCCAATGCGCAGGCGGCGCGCTTCGCCGCCGATGCCGATCGGCTGATCCAGCAGCTGGCCGGGATTGGCGACGGTTCGGCGGAGCGCGCATCGATCGGGCAAGCGCAAGCGGCGGCTGACGAGGCCTCTCGCCAGCTTGCCGATGCGGAGGTGGCGCTGGCCCAGGCCGAGCAGCAACGCGCGGACGCGGCGACCGCCCGCGACGAGGCTGAAAGCGCGCTGGCGGCAGCTCGTGCGGCGCAGAGTGCGGCCAAGGCCGAACGCGACGCGTTGGCGCGGGCGCTCGACCATGGAGGTGGCGCGGCGCTGACCGAGCTCAAGGCCGCGCCAGGCTATGAGCGCGCGCTCGCGGCGGCACTTGGCGAAGATATTGAGGCGGTGCTTGGCAGCGAAGGTCCGCGCCGCTGGCAAGGCAGCGACGGGGAGGCTGGCGATCCGCCGCTGGCAGTCGGCCTCGAACGACTGCTCGATCATGTCGACGCGCCGGCGGCCCTGCGCCGCCGCTTGGCGCAGGTCGGCGTTGTTGAAAGCGACTCGGGTCAAATACTGGCGGTCGGCCAGCGGCTGGTTACTTTTGATGGCGTCATGCGGCGCTGGGACGGTTTCGTCAGCGTCGGCGGCGGCGCGGCTGCAGCCGAGCGGCTGTTGCGTGCCAATCGGCTGACCGAAATCGACCGGCAACTGCCCGGGCTTGAGCAGGCCGTTGCTGGCGCCCAGGCAGCACGTGACGCCGCCGCCCAGGCGGTCGAAACGCATCGGGCCGAGGCCGAAGCCGCGCGCAAGGCCGCGTCCGAGGCCGAACGGGCCGGTCGTGACGCGACCCGGGCTGGCGATGTCGCCACTGCCGCGCTTGAGCGGCTCGACGCCCAGCGCTCGGGGATTGAGGAGCGCCGCGCCGACCTGGTGCCACTGGCCGAAGCGGCGAAAGAGGCCGTCGACGTCGCGACCCGAAATCTTGCTGCCCTGCCCGACCCCGACACGCTGCAGGCCGAGGTCGAAGCGGCTCGCGCCAAGGCCTCGACGGCCGGCGAGGCGGTCGCCGACTGCCGCGCTCGTTCGGCGACCCGGGCCCGTGAAACCGCTGCCGATCGCGAGCGCCACGCTGCCGCCGGCCGAGAGTCAGGGGAATGGCGCACCCGTTCGCTCCAGGCCGAGAAGCGGCTTGCCGAAACCGCCGCCCGGGCGATGGCGATGGAGGAGGAACAGGAGGAGCTGGCCGATGAACCTGCGCGCCACGCCGCCGACATCGACCGGATCGAGCGCGACGCGGCGACCAGTGAGGCGGAAATCGCCAAGACGGCCGAGGCCGAGCGTGACGCTCAGGAGGCCGTGGCCGTCGCCGCCAGAGCCCTTGCCGAGGCAGGGGAAGCTTCCGCCGCGGCCCGCGAAGCTCGCGCCGGAGCCGCTGCCCGCGCCGACGCCCATGTCGAACGGCGGATGGAGTTTGCCCGATTGTGCGGGGAAAAATTCGAATGCCCGCCGCCATTATTGCCGGAAAAGCTGGGATTCGACTCCGCCAACCTCGGCGACCCGGAGATCGAGAAGGAAACGCTCGACCGCCTGACTGCGGAGCGCGAACGGATTGGCCCGGTCAACCTTGTCGCGGAGCAGGAGCTGGCCGAGCTCGACACCAGCCGCGAAACCAATGTCGCCGAGAAGGAAGAGCTGGCTCAGGCGATCCTCCGCCTGCGCGGCTCGATCGGCAGCCTCAACCGCGAAGGCCGCGTTCGGCTACTCGATGCGTTCGAGAAGGTGAACACCCACTTCCGCAGCCTGTTCACCACCCTGTTCGACGGCGGCCAGGCGCATTTGGAGCTAGTCGAGAGTGACGATCCGCTTGAAGCGGGGCTTGAAATCATGGCCCAGCCGCCGGGCAAGAGGCTCCAGTCGCTGACCCTGCTTTCGGGCGGCGAGCAGGCGTTGACAGCTGTGGCGCTGATCTTTGCCCTGTTCCTGACCAACCCGGCACCGATCTGCGTCCTGGACGAAGTCGACGCGCCGCTTGACGACGCCAATGTCGACCGCTTCTGCGACCTTCTCGACCGCATGACCGGCGAGACCGACACCCGCTACCTCATCGTTACCCACAATGCGGTGACGATGGCCCGAATGCACCGGCTTTACGGCGTGACGATGATCGAGCGCGGCGTCAGCCGGCTGGTCTCGGTCGACCTTGGCGGGGCAGAGGAGCTATTGGCGGCGGAGTGAGTTCGCCCAAATGACAATGGCCTTCATCCCGCCCTATCCGCCGCGGCCGGCCAAGCCGGTCGCAACCTGGCGTGGTTTCTTCGGCGAGCGCGCCCGCACATCGGTCTATGGATGGTCGGAACGCGCGTTCGAGATCGATTATCTCAAGCGCGACATCCTCGGCTTCAAGGTCCACATCCTGCTCGATCCCGACCTGATCGAGCATGTCCTGCTTGGTCAGGCCGCCAATTATGTGAAGCCGGACATCGTCAAGACGCTGCTCGATCCGATCATCGGCCGCGGCCTGCTGACGTCCGACGGCGCATTGTGGCGCGATCAGCGCAAGATCGTAGCGGCCAGCTTCTCCCCTGGCGCGGTCGAGGCGCAGCGGGCGATGTTCGTGCGCGCCGCGCGCGAAGCGATGGAGCGGTGGAGCGAGGGCCGGCAAGACATGGCCGCCGAAGCGACGCGCACCACCATGACGGTGATTGCGTTGGCCCTGTTCGGCGGCGACCCGCGCTTGATCTCGGAATCGTCGATGGCGCATATCGCGGCGGCGATTGAAGGCTTCTCCGAAGCGCGGATGCTGGCGTTGCTGCGTCTCCCCCAGTTTCCGGTGACCCCCAAGGGCCGGGCGGGCAAGCGCGGTCAGATCTTCCTGCGCCGAACCCTGGCCGAAGTGGTCGACGACCGCTGGCATGGCCGGGTCGCGCGAGATTTCCTCACCGGCGTGATCGAGGCGCTGCGCCACCGCTTTCCCGATGAGGAGGCGAGGGCGCTGGCGATCGACAATGCCGCGACCTTCTATCTCGCCGGCCACGAAACCACTGCCAATGCCATCAGCTGGACGCTGTTCCTGCTGGCCGCCCAGCCGGAGTTGCAGGAGGAACTTGCCGTGGAAGCGCGCGCCGCACTTGCCGGAGGCGCCGATGACATTGCCGAGCGTGTCGAGCGGCTTCGCCTGTTCGTCCAGGAATCGATGCGTCTCTACCCCCCGGTGCCGCGCTTCGACCGGCAGGCCATCGCCGATGATCGCATCGGCGAGCATGAGGTGGCAGCGGGCGACATCGTTTCGATCTGGCCGTGGATGCTCCACCGCCACCGCAAATATTGGCGGGATCCCGATGCATTCGACATCGACCGCTTCGCCGGCAAGGGCGATCGCCACCGCTTCCAATATCTGCCGTTCGGCGGCGGCCCGCGGACCTGTGTTGGCGCCCAGTTCGCCACCGCCGAGGCACTGACCATCCTGGCGACGTGGCTCGCCGAATGGCGCTTTGTAGAAGCCGGGCATGACGTCCGGCCGGCCGGAATGGTCACACTAAGGCCTGCTGGTGGCCTTCCACTTCGCCTAGAGCGCCGCACTTTCGGGTAGCCGATAGTTCGCTATTGCGAATGACTATCATTAACGCTAATCCGCCTTCAGGCCATCCGGTCGAAGGGGAATTCGTTACATGTTTCGTGCGTCCGCCGCCGCCTTGCTCGCCAGCAGTTTCCTTGCCATGCCTGCTTTCGCTGCGGACGTGTCTGCCGACGCCAGCAGCAAGGAAGTCGAGCTTGCCGAGCTTGCCGAGCCGATCATCGTTGTCGGTCAGCGTGGAAGCTATGATGCGAAAGAGAGCTGCGCGGCGACCAAGACCTGCACGCCGCTAAAGGACGTGCCCCAATCGGTCAGCGTCATCACCTCGAAGCAGATCGACGATCAGACGCTGCGTTCGATTTCCGATGTCGTGCTTTACGTGCCTGGGGCGAGTTTCAACTCCGGCGAAGGCAATCGCGATACGATCGTGCTGCGCGGCAACAGCAGCACCGCCGATTTCTTCACCGACGGGGTCCGCGACGACGTCCAATATTTCCGCGATTTCTACAATGTCGATCGCATCGAGGTGCTGAAAGGCCCCAACGCGATGATCTTCGGCCGCGGCGGCGGCGGCGGAGTGGTAAACCGGGTGACCAAGCGCGGCGCTCCGGCGGCCTTCGAGAATTTCGCTGCCTCTGGCGACAGCGAGGGTGGCTTTCGTCTGACCGGCGACGTCAATGAGCCGCTGGGCGGGACCGCGAGCCTGCGCGTTAACGGACTGTATGAGGATGGCGACAGCTTCCGCCATCACGTCGACCTCAAGCGCTACGGCATCAATCCTACCGTCGGAATCCAAGCCGGCGAGGCGACACGGATCGACCTCAGCTACGAATATTTCCACGACCGCCGCACCGCCGACCGCGGCGTTCCGTCGGTCACGGACCCGGCCGCGATCGACGAGCCATTAAAGGGCTTTGACAGCATCTTCTTCGGCGATCCGGATCAGAGCCTTGCGAAGGTCGACGCGCACATCGGGGTACTCGCGGTCGAACACCAGCTGGGCGAGGGGCTGACGCTCCGCAATCGCCTGTCCTACGGCCATTTCGACAAATTCTATCAGAACATCTTCGCCGCCAATCTCATCGAGGCCAACGATACGGTTACGCTGAACGCCTATAACAACGGCACTACCCGCAAGAATTTGTTCAACCAGACCGACCTCATCTGGGAAAATCAGCTTGGCGGCATCGACCAGACCCTGTTATTCGGCTTCGAGGTCGGTCAGCAGAAGTCCCGCAACTTGCGGGAGACCGGGTTCTTTGACGCTGGCACGAACATCGTTCCGCTCAGCGATCCCACGGTCGACCTTGATGGCCGAATCACATTCGCGCGCGCTGGGACCGACGCCGACAACCGGACCAAGGCGACTATTGCCGCGGTTTATGTGCAGGATCAGATCCGCCCGGCCGACTGGATCGAAATTATTGCCGGCCTGCGCTTCGACTCGTTCAAGTTGAGCGTGGACGATTTCCGCCCGGCGCCGCTGGGCGGCGAGTTCGGTCGAAGGGACAAATTCTGGTCCCCGCGATTGGGACTGATCCTCAAGCCCAGCGACAAGCTGTCATTCTACGGCAGCTTCAGCCGGTCATATTTGCCGCAGTCGGGCGACCAGTTCGGCGGCCTCGACATCAATACCGAAGCGCTGAAGCCAGAACGATTCGACAATTACGAGATCGGCGCCAAGTGGCAGCCGATCGACGGCTTGCTGGCGACTGCGGCGATCTACCAGCTCGATCGTACCAACACCCGTGTCGCCGATCCCAGCGGCAACGGCACCTTCCTCTTGAGCGGCAAGCAGCGCAGCAAGGGCATCGAGCTCGGCCTGACCGGCAACGTCACCAGCCACTGGCAGATGTCGGCCGGACTTGCCTGGCAGAAGGCCGAGGTCACCGAAGCAACCACGGCCTGCCCCAGTGGTGACTGCGAAGTGCCGCTCGTACCGCGCCGCACCGCGTCCCTGTGGAATCGCTATGACGTGACCCAGTCGCTCGGGGTCGGGCTCGGCATAATCGCCCGGTCGAAGTCGTTCACCACCATCAACAACCAGGTGAAACTGCCCGGCTACGCCCGCGTCGACGGCGCCATCTTCTACAAGATCACCAGGCAGGTCGAAGCGCAGGTAAATGTCGAAAACATCTTCGGCGCCGACTATTTCCCGACTGCGAACGGTGACAACAATATCGCCCCCGGCGCACCTACCACGGTCCGCGGCACGATCCGTTTCGGGCTTTAGGCGGCCGCTTAGCCCCGCCAGTAATTAGGGAATTGCTGCTTCAGCGCGGCGACCTTCGGCCGGTCGTTGAAGACGATGTACGGATAGTTCGGATTCTTGCGCATGAAGTCCTGGTGATAAGCCTCCGCGGCAACGAACCCGCCGCTTTCGATCCGCGTCGCGATCGGCCGCTTGAACACATGGGCCTTCTGCAATTGAGCGATATAGGCCCTCGCCACCTTGGCCTGGGCCGGCGACTGCGGGAATATCGCCGAGCGATACTGGGTGCCGACATCGGGACCCTGGCGATCTACTTCGGTCGGGTCGTGGGCGACCGCGAAGAATATGCGCAGGAGCTCGGAATAGCTGACCTGGTGCGGGTCGAAGACGATCCGAACCGCCTCGGCATTTCCGGTCGTCCCAGTCGAAACCTTGTCATAGGTGGCGCCCCGGGCCTGCATGCCGGCAAAGCCGGACGTGACATCGCTGACACCTTTGACATGCTCATAGACGCCCTCAATGCCCCAGAAGCAGCCGCCGGCCAGGACGGCGACTTCGCGATGGGAGCCGGCCGGTGCCACCATCGACGCAGGCGGGACATTGGCGGCGGCCTCGGCTTGGCGGCTCCAGCTGACCGTCAACGGCAGGCCGATCGCGGCCGCCGCGGCAATGACGGAAACTGCCAGTTTCACTTGGTTGGTCATGCCTGCCTTGCTCTCAATCCTATTCTTCGGGAGGCGCCGCGCCCTTGGCTTCCTCGCGGCGCTCCTTGAACGCCTGGTTGATCAGATCCTGCGTGCAGCCGGTGAAGCCGGCCGGCCCGACCGGCGAGCAGCTGTTGATTCCGGTCCGGCCATAGGTTTCGAACGCGGTCGCCCGATTGGCCCAGGATTCGCGCGACTGGCGCGACCCGCTTTGCCGATAGCGCTCCGGAATCCGGAAGCGCTCGCTCTCCGGCTTGCGGGCGCAGACGACGACCTGGTCGTCGGTCGAACGCGGGCAGGGGTCGGTGCCGTAGACAATGATCTCGCTGATCTTGGCGCCTTGGGCGAGCGCCGGCTCCGGCGCGACCAGCGCTGGAAGGGCAAGCGCAATTCCCGTGACGGCAAAACTCAGCAGCGGCAGTTTCGACATGATCACACGTCCTTCTCGAAGGGCTAAAGCGGCCGAGCCGGGATCCCGGTTCCGCTCATATGCGTTTGGAGAGCTCGATTGCCAACCGGCATCCGGCACGAATTGCGGTGGTCAGTAGTGGATAGGCGATCGCCTCCTGCGCGCCATGCTCGCGCGCGGTCTCGCGATGTTCCAGTTCCTCGGCCTGGAAATCGCGGATATCCGCGGCAAATTCCGGGTCCTCCTCGCCCAGGGCGGCCAGCTGTTCCGAATAATGTTTGTCGATCTCGGTCTCGACCGCCTCGGTGCAGGCCATAGCCGCTCGTTCGCTGATCAGCGCGGTCGCGGCGCCAAGGGCGAATCCGGCGACGCTCCACAACGGTTGCAGGGCGGTCGGGCGAACCCGTCGCTCGGCCATCATCTTGTCGAACCGGTCGAGGTGGCGCTGCTCCTGCGCCGCCATGCGGGCGATCTGGTGCGCGGCGGTCGAGCTTCGGCCGAGCACGGCAAGCTGGCCGGCATAGATGCGGGTCGCGCCATATTCGCCGGCCTGGTTGACCCGCAGCATCGATTCCCGGTCGGGGCGCCGCTCTCCGGGATGCCAGCCGCTCACCGGGCTTTCCGAATGGCGAAGAATGTGACCACAGCAGCTCCGCCTAACGAGATGATCGCGTTCCATCCAGCCAGGGAAATACCGAGGAACGTCCATTGCACCTGGTCGCAGCGGACCAGCGGCACCGCCAAAATGTCCTCAAGGCTGGCGGCGCCAGTGGTGCTGCATCGCGTCAGCCCTTCCCACCAGCCATATTCAACACCGGCGTGGAACAGGCCAATGGCGCCGGAAACGGCGATCAAAAAGGCGGCCAGCAGTATCGTCATCCGGGTTCGCGCCGAATTGATCGGCGAGGTCAGCGCAATCAGCGCCAGAAGGATAGCCAGTCCATGCGGCCAGCGCTGCCATATGCACATCTCACACGGATAGAGGCCGCCGACATATTGCGAGAACAGGGCCCCGCCCAGCAATCCGGCCGGGATCAGCAAGGCAAGCAAGCGCGCCTGTTTGAGGCGAGTTTCGCCCGCAGGCACCGACCGTGCGAGCATTAGCGGCCCGACTTGCTGGCCAGGTTGACCGGCGGCGGACCCAGTCGCTTCAAGGTCTTCAGCGCGTAATCGAGCTGGTAATCCTTGATACCCTTCTTCTCCAGCTCGGCCGCGGTCTGCACGAAGCGCGGATCGGGCGTCGTGTCATCCTCCAGCACTTCGTCCTTGATCTTGGCCTGGCTGACCAAATGCCGGCGAAGGTCGGCCTCGCGCAATTTGGGGCGCGACTTGTAATCCTCATCGCTCAGCTGCGGCACGGTCAGGTCGGGGTCGATCCCGCCGGCCTGCACCGACCGTCCCGACGGCGTGTAGTAACGCGCGGTGGTCAGCCGAAGCGCCGACTGCGGCCCGGTCTGGATCACGCTCTGCACCGATCCCTTGCCAAAGCTCCGCTCACCCATGACGATCGCCCGGCGATGGTCCTGCAGGGCTCCAGCGACGATCTCCGCTGCCGACGCGGAGCCGGCATCAACCAGCACGATTAGCGGCTTGCCATGGGCCATGTCGCCCGGCTTGGCATAGAAACGCTCGATGTCGCCCGCATCGCGGCCACGCTCGGACACGATCTCGCCCTGCTCGAGGAACGCGTCGCTGACCTCGATCGCCTGGTCGAGCAGGCCACCCGGGTTGGAGCGCAGGTCAACGATGTAGCCGAGCGCGCGACCGCCGGTCGCCTTGTCGATCCCGATCAGTGCCTCTCGCGTCAGTGCCCCGGTCTGTGCCGAAAAGCCGTTGACGTTGATGATGCCGACATTGTCCTTCACTTCCCACTTCACCGGCTTCAGCTCGATGCGCTCGCGCGTGATGGTGACGTCGAACGGCTTGTCGCGGCCCGGCCGGACAATGGTCAGTTTGGTCGTCGTGCCCGGCTTGCCCTTCATCTTCTCGACCGCTTCGTCGAGCGAGAAGCCGTAGAGGAACTCGCCGTCGATGTGGGTGATGTAGTCGCCTGCCTTGATGCCGGCGCGGTCAGCCGGCGTATCTTCCATCGGTGCGATCACCTTGACCGCTCCGTCCTCGGCCGAAACCGAAAGGCCAAGACCGCCATAATTGCCGTCAGTGGTGGTCTTGAGCTGGGCGAAATCCGCTGCCTCGGCATAGCTGGAGTGCGGGTCGAGCGCGGCCAGCATGCCGTCGATCGCGCCCTTGATCAGCGTATGATCGTCGACCTTGTCGACATAGTTGGCGCGGACCCGCTCGAACACGCTGAAGAAGGTTTCCAGTTCCTTCTGCGTATCGGTCTCGGCCGCGGCCATGGCGGTCGTCGCCACTGGGACCATCGCCAGTGCGCCGACCAGCGCGAGGGGCGGGAGAAGCTTGGCAAGGCGTTGCATCTTAAATTCCTGTCAGGGTGCGTCGCGTCGTTTTAACGTTTATCGCCGCTATTTGACAGCGGAACAGATGAAGCTGCGATTAAGGCGGGCGAAACCGGAAGGCCATTTCGTCTCAATTCGACCCCGACCGACCCCAGCGCCCGCCCGAGATACTCGCCGCGCACTATCCTTGCTCCTTTGGGCTTGTCGCTCGCGACACCGAGCAACAGGCTGGTCCAGCCATTGCCATGGTCGATGATCACCAGGCCGTCCTGGCCCCGGTAAGGGGCGGCGAATAATATCTCGCCGTCGGCGGGCGCGATGACCTGGGCGCCGCGCGCCGTGTCGAACTTCAGTCCGCGGGAGATGATGCCTGCGCCGCTGATGCTGCCGAGCCCGTCCGTCAGCGGAGCCCCCACTGGCAGGCTGTACGCGAAATCCGACGGCGGAAGCGCGGAATCGCCGCGCATCGGCCGGGGCGGCGCGAGGCCCAGAGCAGCGGTATCGGCGGCGCTGCGCAGTGCGGCGTGCCGTTCAACGGCCTCGACTCCGGCGCTCGACAGCGCCTCGTTGCTGACCAATAGCCGATCGCCGGCTCCGAACGCCTCTCCGGCCAGCTGGCCGGCGCGGTCGGCGGCCCTCGTCTCCAGCTCGGCGAAGCGCTGCTGGCGGCGTGAAAGCTCGGCGCGGCTTTTTGCCAGGTCGTCGCGCGCTCCTGCCGCGGCCTCGACGGACTTTCGTCGCTGATCCAGCTCACCCTTCAATGCCGCGCTTCGGCGCTCAATCACGGGCATGGTCGCGTCGAGCAGCGCCTTGACCCGGACCAGTTCATCGATCGAACCCCGGTCGGCAAGTGCCAGCAGCGGGGGCTGGCGCCCCATGGTAGCGAGACCGGCAAGCAGTGCCGCGAGCGGGGCCCTGCGGTCGGCCAGGCGTTGTTCGGCGAGCGCCGCCTCGGCGCGTGCCAGCTGCAACCGGGCGCCGGATTCGCTGATCCTGGCCTCGGCCTCCTCGATCGCCGCCGCGGCCGCAACCTGCTCGGCCCGAAGCCGATCCGCCTCGGACTTGGCCTTGCCCGCCTGGCTCTCAAGCGCCTGCAGCCGCGTTGCCGCCGCCTTTGCTTCAGCCTCCGCCTCCGCCAGCCTGCTATTGGCTGACGGCCCCACCGGTGCGACGGGGGCGCTGGCCGCCACCACGACGGGAGCGATCGCCAGCAAAAGTATGGACAGGCCGCGCATCATCCCTCGCGATGATAGGGATGATTGGCGAGGATGCTGGTTGCCCGGAACAATTGCTCGGCCAGCATCGCCCTGGCCAGCATGTGCGGCCAGGTTGCGGGGCCGAACGACAGCAGCAGGTCGGCCTTGTCCTTGATCGACTGGTCGTGGCCATCGGCGGCGCCGATCAGGAACCTTGCCTCGCGCCGCCCATTGTCGCGCCAGCCTTCCAGCTTCCTGGCAAATTCGATCGACGACAGTGTCTTGCCGCGCTCGTCCAAGGCCACGATTACCCCATTTGGAACTGGATCTGGCATCGCTCCGCCGCGATCGGGCAGCTCTGTCACCTTGGTCGGCCAGTTGATGCGCTTCAGGTAACGCTCGGTCAGCTCCCCTTCGGGCGACCGGCCAATTTTTCCGCGCGCGATGATGTGGAGCAGCACTAGGCGCCGGGAGTGGCGGCCTTGGCCGGAGCCTCATCGCCGAACGCCCACATGCGCTCGAGGTTGTAAAAGGTCCGTACCTCGGGCCGGAACAGATGGACGATGACGTCGTCGGCGTCGATCAGCACCCAGTCGGCCACCGGCAGTCCTTCGATCCGCACCGGACGGCCGAATTCCTTCTTGATGCGGTCGGCGAGCTTGTTGGCCATCGACGCGACCTGGCGCGATGAACGGCCGGAGGCGATCACCATATGGTCGGCTATCGACGATTTTCCGGCGAGCGGGATAGTCACCACCTCGACCGCCTGGTCGTCGTCCAGCGATTTCATGACGAGGTTATGCAGCGCCTCGACGTCGACCGGCTTGGCCGAGGCGTCAGGCACATTGTTGGGATCGGCCAAAGGGACTCCTCTAGGGATGGACCGGGCGTCGCCGGCGAGACGAAAAGCGGCGATGCCAGTCAGGATTAAGTGCGCGCAGCCTAGTGGCGGAAGTTCGGTCGGGTGGCAGGCGAAGGAAGCTAATCGCCGGTGCACTCCATTCCGTCCAATTTTTTGCCTGGCGTGCGGGGTGGACGAACCACCGCAACCAGCCCGTCGCGCGCGCCGCACGGGCATCGTCATCATAGCCGGGCCGGGAAAGCACCGCAATCGGCACCATGTGAGCCAGGGTCCGCCAGTCCTTCCACTGATGGAATTGGGCCACAGTATCCTCGCCCATCAGCCAGATGAAACGGTGCTTGGGCCAGCGATGAAGGATCAGGCGAATTGTATCGACGGTGTAGCGGGTGCCGGCCCTTGCCTCGAAATCGCTGACCTTGATCCGGCTGCCCCGTGCCATGGCCCGCGCCGAACCAAGCCGCGCCGCAAAAGGCGCCATGTCTTTCGCCTTGTTTTTCAGCGGGTTGCCCGGCGACACCAGCCACCAGACTTCGTCGAGGTCGAGCGCTTCCATGGCCGCGAGGCTCATCCGCCGATGGGCGCGGTGAGCCGGATTGAAGCTGCCGCCTAGGAGGCCGATGCGCATATCAGGTCGCTAGCACGCTGCACTGCCAAGAGGTAAGAGGGCGGCAGGGTCCCATCAAAACAGTAGTTTGATGGGTGCCCGATGGGGGATGTGAATGGGCGAACTCGAGGGCATCGGCGAGGCAGTGACCGGCGGGCTGCTGGCTCGGGCGGTCGAACCGGCCGCTGGCGAAGCTGGTGACGACGGGCACACCCACGAGAATAACTGCCTTAACTGCGGCGCGTCCCTCAATGGGCCCTATTGCTCGGCCTGCGGGCAAAAGGCACATATCCATCGCTCGCTCAGGGCTTTCATGGGCGATTTCGTCGCCGGGCTGTTGAACTTCGAAGGTAAGTTCTGGCGAACCCTGCCGATGCTGGCCTGGTGCCCCGGCGACCTCACCCGGCGCTACATCGCCGGCGAGCGCGCGCGGTTCATTTCTCCGGTGGCCCTCTATTTGTTCAGTGTCTTCCTGATGTTCGCGGTGCTCAACTCGACCGGCGCGATCGATCCTGACACCGAGGCCGTGAAGTCGGGTGTCAGCACCGCAGTCAAGGAAGAGCGCGCCAAGATCATCGAGCTTGAGATGAAGCGGACGGCGGCAAAGGCGGCCGGACAGAATCTGGCCGCGATCGATCGCAAGATCGCCGAAGAGAACAGGGATCTAGCTCACCTCCAGCGCGTCCAGAACGGCCAGGTGTTCCAGACCGATCTCGACGACAGTGACCAAGCGCCGGGCTGGGTGAAGGAAGCGGTCAAGCGCGGGCAGGAAAATCCGGAGCTGATGGTCACGGGTATTCAGGACGCCGCCTCCAAATATAGCTGGCTCCTGATTCCCTTTTCGGCACCCTTCCTGTGGCTGTTGTTCCCGATGAGCCGCCGCTACCGGCTCTACGACCACACCGTGTTCGTGACCTATTCGCTATCGTTCATGATGATGCTGGTAATTGCCGGCGGCCTGCTCGTCGCGGGTGGTTATTCCGGCCTCGCTTCGATGCTGTTTTTCATCCCGCCGATCCACATGTACCGGCAACTCAAGGGGGCCTACAGCCTTTCGCGAACCAGCGCGGTGCTCCGCACCTTCGCGCTGGTCACTTTCTCTTTTATTGCCGGGACGCTGTTCTTCCTGACTGCCGTGGCGATCGGCGTCCTTTAGGTCCCCGCCGGAGCTGCGCCGCCGATGCCGGGCCTTGGCCGCTTGGCCTTCGGGATCGACGATCCAGCTGACGGGATGACCGGTCCCTTGATGCCGCCACGGTCGATCGACCCGCCTTCGAGGACAATCTTGATCTCGTCGCCCGACAGCGTCTCATATTCGAGCAGCGCCTGCGCCAGCTTCTCCAGCTCGTCGCCATGCTCGGTCAGCAGGTGCTTGGCCCGGTCATAGCCCTGCTCGACGATCCGGCGGATCTCCTTGTCGATCGCCTGGGCGGTTTCGTTCGACATGTTCTTCTGCCGATTGACCGAATAGCCGAGGAAAACCTCTTCGTCGGCCTCGGCATATTGCAGCGGTCCCAGCGCGTCGGACATACCCCAACGCGTGACCATGTCGCGGGCCAGGCCAGTGGCATAGCTGATGTCCGAAGAGGCGCCTGACGAAACCTTGTTGTAACCGAAGATCAGCTCTTCGGCGACGCGTCCGCCCATCGAAACGGCGAGGTTCGCGTACATCTTGTCGCGGTGGTAGCTGTAATTGTCCCGCTCGGGCAGGCGCATCACCATGCCCAGCGCGCGGCCGCGCGGGATGATCGTCGCCTTGTGGATCGGGTCCGACGCCTCTTCGTGGAGGGCGACGATCGCGTGACCGGCCTCGTGATAGGCGGTCATCCGCTTTTCGTCTTCGGTCATGACCATGGAGCGCCGTTCGGTGCCCATCATGACCTTGTCCTTGGCTTCCTCGAATTCCTGCATAGCGACCAGCCGCTTGCCCTTGCGGGCGGCCAGTAGTGCGGCCTCGTTGACCAGGTTGGCCAAGTCAGCACCGGAGAATCCCGGAGTTCCGCGGGCAATGACTCGCGGATCGACGTCCGGCGCCAGGGGAACCTTCTTCATGTGGACACCAAGGATTTGCTCGCGGCCGTCAATATCGGGTCGAGGGACCACTACCTGGCGGTCGAACCGGCCCGGGCGCAGCAGCGCCGGGTCGAGAACGTCGGGCCGGTTGGTCGCAGCGATGATGATGATGCCTTCGTTGGCCTCGAAGCCGTCCATCTCGACCAGCAGCTGGTTGAGCGTCTGCTCGCGCTCGTCGTTGCCGTTGCCGAGCCCGGCTCCACGGTGGCGGCCGACGGCGTCGATCTCGTCGATGAAAACGATGCACGGCGCGGCCTTTTTGGCCTGCTCGAACATGTCGCGGACTCGGCTGGCGCCGACGCCGACGAACATCTCGACGAAGTCGGAGCCGGAGATGGTGAAGAACGGCACGCCAGCCTCGCCGGCGATGGCGCGGGCCAGCAATGTCTTGCCGGTGCCAGGCGAGCCGACCAGCAATGCGCCCTTTGGAATCTTGCCGCCCAGCCGCGCGAACTTGCCGGGGTCCTTGAGATATTCGACGATTTCCTGAAGCTCTTCGCGGGCCTCATCGATGCCGGCCACGTCGGCGAAGGTCACGCGGCCCTGCTTTTCGGTCAGCATGCGATGGCGGCTCTTGCCGAAGCCCATCGCTCCGCCGCCGGCATTCTTCTGCATCTGGCGCATGACGAAGAAGCTGATGCCGAGGATCAGCAGGAACGGAAGCGATTGGTAAAGCAGGATCAGCCAGACGCTCGACTGTTCCTCGGCCTTGACCGCCACGCCGACGCCCTTGCCGACCAGCCGGTCGGCCACATTGGTGTTGGGCGGGGCGACCGTTCGGAACGCCTTGCCGTCGGCCATCTTGCCGCTGATCGTCACATTGCCGACCGTGGAGGTGGCGATCGTCACCGAACGGACATTGCCTTCGTCAACCTGGGCGACGAAATCGGAATAGGCCAGCGGCTCGCCCTGCGCGGCGCTGCCGCTGTCGAAGGCGCGGACGAACAGCACCAGTCCAAACAGCACTGCCACCCAGATCAGCAGGGACTTGGTCCAGGGATTGCCGGGCTTCTTGTCGCTTGGTTTTTCGTCCACGTATCCGTTCCTTGAGAATGCGTGCCTAAAATAGGCGCATTCCCCTTAATGACAATGGAACGGTGCTAGAGTGGCCAAGCGCAGCGAAACGATTGTGTGCAATCGTTGAGCAGCGCAGGCCGTCTGAATTTCGCCATCTCTGCGCGCTGGCGCTTGATCGCTGCGCGATCGTTCGCCTGCGCTCGGTGGCTCAATATTCAGGCGTGCCCCGAATGGCGCTGTGCCCAGGCAAAGGCCGAACCGGGGCGAAGTTCGTCATCGAATGGTGACGGCGCATTCAGCGCCTTGAGGCGGTCCAGGTAAAGATTGACCAGGTAGAGCCGCCTCTCCCTGGCCTGGGGCGTTACCGCACGCGATGCGGCGCTCATCTCTTCGCACGCTCTACGGCGGTAATATCGAATGTCGGTTTCCAAGCGCCCCCTCCCCTAGTGAAGCGCGACCCTCACGAGTCGTTGAACGGGAATTTAACGGAATTGGGGGTGACGTCGAGTCCATCACGGCCTCGCAACAAACATCTCCGCAATCATCACGACCGCCTGGCCGGGGCCATCGACAGCCGCCAAAATGTCCCGCCCTCCAGCTTTAGCCCCGACAGGGTCGTGGTCTCGTCGCGTTCAAGAGCTTCCAGCGCGCGGATCAGGTCGGGACCACGAGGCGCTACCACGCCAAACTCGGCGAACGCCGCCAGCAGCAACCTGCGCTTCAATTCCCGCGGCAGGTCGAACGGCTCGATGATCAGTGCCCCCCCATCCTGCTTGACCCGCGACGCAATCAGCGGGGCCAACGCCCAGTCGAGCGCTTCGTCGGCTTCGCGGATCGCCGAGGCGCTGACCGCCAGGCGCGCCGGATCGGCCCAATCGGCGCCGGCAAGCCATTCCCGCATACGGCTGCGGTCATGCTTCGGATCGCGGTTGCTTGGATCGTCGACCGGAGTCAGTCCGGCCTCGGCGACCAGTTTCGCTAGCTCCGTCTTGCGCCAGCCAAGCAGCGGGCGGATCAGGTCGACTTGCTCGGACAAGGCGCGGCGGGCGCGGGTTCCGCCAAGGCCGCCGACGCCGGCGCCGCGCGACAGCCGCATCAGCAGCGTTTCCGCCTGGTCATCGGCATGGTGAGCCGTGGCGATCGCCGACAGGCCGCGATCGATCGCCCACTCGTTGAGTAGCCGGTAGCGCATTGCCCGGGCCTCGGCTTGCACATTGGCCGCGGGCGGTTCGCTCCAATCGGCGATCAAGGTCCGGTGCGGGATATCGAGTTCGGCGCAAAGCTCGGCAACCATCGCCGCCTCTTCGGCGCTCTCTTGCCTTAGGCCATGATCGACCGTCGCCGCTTCGACACTTGCCGGCCGCGCCGCCGCCGCCAGCAACAACAGCGCCAGGCTATCCGGGCCGCCGGAGACAGCGATGCCGATCCGCGCATCCCTGGGCGAAAGGGCATCGAGATCGGCGGCAAAGCGGATTGAAGCTTCTGCCGCCGGGATCATAGGGCAAATGCCCTTAGCTGCACCTGGCCTCGGCCTTGGCGCCGGGTAGGGCTGTCTTGAGCGGGGCTCGAAGACTGGCGCCATAAACCTCTTCAAGCTCCGCATAGGCCTTGCAGGCCTGCCCCGGCTGGCCCAGCTTCACCAGCGACTGGCCGAGGTAAAACAGGCTGTCCTGGGCACGCTCGCCTTTTGGGTCGCGGCGATAGTTGGCCAGCAATGTCTCGGCCGCAGCGCGCGGTTGACCCTTGTCGAGCTGCGCCCGCCCGGCCAGATTATAAGCCCAGCTGGCACGGCGGTGGTCAGGATATTTCTTGGTGAAGGCCTGCAGCGATTTAATCGCCGCATCATATTTGCCGGCCGTCCACAGCTGATAGCCTTCGTCATAGGCGGCTTCTGCGGGATCGAGTCCGGCGTCGGTTGCGGTTGCCACCGGCTGAAGCTTGGCCGGTCCATTCTCCACCTTCGGCCGCGACGGCGGCGGGGCGGCCTCGGCCTGGTCGCCTTGGCCG
The DNA here is from genome assembly GCF_023516505.1 of Sphingomonas brevis. NCBI lineage: Bacteria > Pseudomonadati > Pseudomonadota > Alphaproteobacteria > Sphingomonadales > Sphingomonadaceae > Sphingomonas > Sphingomonas brevis. The sequence goes on from NZ_JAMGBB010000001.1 coordinate 2,523,599, forward strand.
CTTTGCTCGCTTGCGTCCCGATTGTCCGCCGGCGCCGTTTCCAGCGCGCGCAGGCGGCGATCCTGGTCGGCGCGAAGCCGGGCGACCTCGGCCTCCATTTGCGCGACACGATTTCCGTTCTCCTCGGACTGACGCAGGATATCGGCCAGCTGACGCTCGACCGCGTCCAATCGGCCATTGAGGTTGGTCACCGAATCCTGGGTCGCCGCCGGATCGTCGCTGAATCCGGCTGTGTCGGCCGGTTGGCCCTTGGGAAATACTTGCTTTTGCACCTGCCGGACCTGGCGCTCCAGCCGGTCGATCCGCTGCTCGGGTGTTGCGGGACGGCGTTGGGCGGCGGCGGGGGTGAGGGCGATAGCGGACGCGGCTAACAGGAGAAGGGTAGAACGGAAACGCATGATAGTCCTCGAAATGTCGGAATTTAGCGCAGACAGGATGGCAGGCATTGGCTGTCGCTCGGGTGAATCAATTGGTCGCGTCAGGCGCGGTCGCATTGGCCTGCGGGACATTCGGCGCAGCAGGCTCGACCGCTGCCGGTGTTGGGCGACGGGCGGGCGGTGGCGTTGCCGGCCGCACATTTGGTGCAACCGGTACTACGGTGGGCTGAACTGCTGTGCTGGGCGGTCCTTTCATCAGGTCCGCAGGCCGCAGGCTGACATTGGCGGCGACCTTGCCGGCCGGCCCGACCGGCGGCGCGATCGCGGTGCCGACACTGACCCGAAGCGCTTCGGGCTTGCCGGCCTTCAACAGCGGAGCCGTTGCGGTCGCCGGGACGGTATAGCTCTGGCCCGGAGCAAGCTCGCCCGAGAACAGCGTCTGACCATTGTCGGTGACCTGGATCCACGCCGGTGCCGTGGCGGTGAGCACCACCGGTCCCGACGTCGGTGCGGATGCAACCGGTGGCGGTGCCGCAGCGGCGGCTTCGACGGACGCAACGGCATTTTCTTCGGCAACCGCTTGGTCAGGCTGCATCGAGCGATTGCTCAGCCAGCTCAGCGCAAGCACGACCAGCACGAGCACCCCGAGAGCGCCGAACACCAGGCCTTTTGGCATGGTGCGCGCTGGATCGACGGCTTCGTAAACCTCGGGATGGACTGCGGCAGCTAGCCGGCCACCCATTTCCGCCCTCAACTCGTCGCCGATTTGGTTACGGTCGAGGCCAACTACGCCGGCATAGTTTTTGGCAAAGCCGATAGAGTAGGTGGCGGCCGGAAGCTTATCCCAATCGCTTTCTTCCAGGCTGGTCAAATGCCGCGTCGGAATACGGGTCTGCGCGGCCACATCCTCGACCGAAAGTCCCTTGGCTTCTCTAGCTTCCTTGAGGCGCTGGCCGACCGTGATGACGTCGTCCAATTCCGTCTCGTCCATTGGTTTCCCCAACCGATGATGCCATTGAATTTGCGCCCGTTGTCGGGAGCGGACGGCCCGCTGTCAACCGCAGTTCGAGGTGAAAAATCAGCCGATCGCGACGCTGTGCCGCTTGGCCCAATCGGCCAGCGATTTCCGCATGTTGGCGGGCGGTTTGGCAAGCAGTGCCGTTACCTTGCTGCGGACAGCTTCGGCCTCGATGGACCGGACCATGGCCTTGACCGGCCCGACGGCCGCTGGAGTGATCGAAAAGCTGTCGATGCCGATGCCGATCAGCGCCATCGCCTCGAGTGGCCGCCCGGCCATCTCGCCGCACACGCGGACTGGCACGCCCGCTGCTTTCGCCTGGATCGCGACGCGGCGCAGGAAGCGCAGGATCGCCGGGCTGAGCCAATCGTAACGCTCTGCCAGCCGCGGGTCGGCCCGGTCGGCGGCAAACAGGAATTGGGTAAGATCGTTGGTCCCGATCGACAGGAAATCAACCCGCGGCAAAAGCAGGTCGAGCATCTCGGCCAGGCTCGGCACTTCCAGCATCGCGCCGAACTCGACTGCCTTGGGCACGCCCCGCTTGGCGCCCTTGGCCCATTGGATCTGCTCCTCGAACAGGGCGCGCGCTTCCTCATATTCCCATGGTTCGCTGACCATTGGGAACATTACGCGCAGCGTCTTCCCAGCGGTCGCCTCGATCAGCGCTCGCGCCTGCGCCTTCATCAGTGCCTTGCGTTCCAGGCTGAGGCGCAGCGCGCGCCAGCCCATCGCCGGATTCTCGCTCTCGTCCTTCTGTTCCTCGGACAGGTAGGGCAGGGCCTTGTCGCCGCCGATGTCCACCGTGCGGAATACAACTGGCTTGTCGCCAGCCGCCTCCAGCACATTCTTGTACAGCCGAAGCTGGCTTTCGCGGCCCGGCAGGGTCGCGGCGATCAGGAACTGGAATTCGGTCCGGAACAGTCCGATGCCGTCGGCCCCGGCGGCTTCCAACATGGCTGCATCCTCGGCCAGGCCGGCATTGACCATCAGCGTGATGCGCTCGCCGTCCTTCGTCTCGGGCGGCAGCGTGCGGATCGCGGCGAATTCGGCGCGGCGCTTCTGGCTGAGCGACATCCGCTGCTCGAAGGCGTTGACCAGCGGCCGGTTGGGGCGGACCACAACCGTGCCCATGTCGCCGTCGACCAGGATCGTGTCACCCTCGTTGGCGATGTGACGAATGTCGCCGATGCGGCCGACCACCGGCACGCCCATCGCCCGGGCAACGATGGTGACGTGGGCGGTCAACGACCCTTCCTCCAACACCACGCCCTTCAGGCGGCGTTTGTCATATTCGAGCAATTCGGCCGGGCCGAGGTTCTTGGCGATCAGGATCGCATCCCTGGTAAGCCCGGTTTGCGCCGCGGTCCCCATCCGGCCCGATACGATCCGCATCAGGCGGTTGGACAGGTCCTCCAGGTCGTGCATCCGCTCCTTCAGGATCGGATCGTCGATTTCCCGCATCCGGGCGCGGGTGCGTTGCTGGACCCGCTCGATCGCGGCTTCGGCGGTAAGCCCGCTGTCGATCGCCTCGTTGATCCGCCGCGACCATCCCTCGTCATAGGCGAACATCTTATAGGTCTCGAGGATCTCATTATGCTCGCCGGCGGTACCGAACTCGGCCTCGCGGGTCATATTGTCGATCTGCTCGCGCATCTTGCGGAATGCCGCGTACACGCGGGTGCGCTCGGCCTCGGTGTCCTCGGCGACCGTATGTTCGACCACCACCTTAGGCTGGTGGAATACGGCAACGCCCTTGGCCATGCCGGTGACCAGCTTCAGCCCCTCGATCCGCTGCATGCCGGCATCGCGCCGGGCGGTCCTGGCCCCGTCGACTAGCCGCGCGCTGGCGATCATTTCGCTGAGCACCATCGCCACGGTCTGCAGCGCCTCGATCTCGACATCGTCGTAACGGCGAGGATCGGCATGCTGCACCGCCAGAACCCCGATCGCGGCTTCGCGGCGGATGATCGGCACGCCGGCGAAGCTGTGGAATCGCTCTTCGCCCGTTTCCGGCCGATAGACGAACTCGGGATGGCTGGCGGCCTCGGCCAGGTTCAGGATGCGCCCTTCCTCGGCGATTGTGCCGACCAGGCCCTCGCCAAGGCCGAGGCGGGTGACGTGCACCGCTTCCTTCCTGAGGCCGTGGGTTGCGAACAGCTCCAGCGCCCGCTCGCGCAACAAATAAATGGAACAGACCTCGCTCTGCATCGCCTCGGCGATGAGGTCGACCACCTTGTCCAGCTTGGCCTGCGCCGAGCCGCGCTTGGCCATCACATCGTGCAAGCCGGTCAATATCTCGCGGGCGGAGGCGGCTGCGGTCAGGGGCATGAACCGATGCTATGCAAGGAAAGCCCCAGCTTTCCAAGGGCGCTGGCTGAAACTCAGCCGCGCTTCTCCAGGCTAGCACTATGGTGGGCGCTAACTAGCGATGCTTTCGCGAGTTTCCTGAAAGCTCGTCGCGGGACAGGGCATGATCGCCATTGAAGTCGGCTGCCTGGAAGCGCCGGACCGCCACCCGCTGGAATTCTTCCTTGGTCACGATCCGATTGAGATCTATGTCGGCCATGGCCACCGGCTGCGGCAATCCGGCAATCATCGCAGGTCCTCGACCGAACCCGGTCCCGCCAGGCATTTGGATGCCTGCATCGGGATCGCCCTCTTGCGCATCTCCCATGTCGACCCCGGAGTAGGTATCGTGGGATGCACCGGTAGACCGATATCCGGGTGGCCGAAGGCCGCCTGCCAGCCTTACCGCCGGCGGCGCGACCACTTGCTCATAACGCTGGATCTCGTCTGCATCGATGCGGCCGTTCTTGTTCACGTCAAGCAGGTCCAGGAACCGGCCGGCGTCAGCAACGAACTCGATCAGGCTGATCGATCCGTCATGATTGGTGTCGGCACGGGCCATCCAGTCGTCGAGCGGCGGCGGTGCGCCCGGCTGGCCGCGAAACGGCTCGCCCATCAGCGTCAGGTAGATCTGCGATCGACCCTTCGCTGCGTGGCCCTGGGGCGCAGCGGGTTGGGCGTTGGCGACGGAGCCGAGAAGCATCGCGGTGGCAACCAACAGTCCAGGGTGCATGGCCAATCCCTTTTTGACGAACAGCGCCCTCTGGGCCGAGGAAAATGTATCAGACATTTATCGCCCGGCTGGACCAGGGCTAGCCGCGCGAACCCAGGGCCGCCGCGGCCTCGTCGACCAGCTCCTGGATGATGTCGGCGACCGGCTCCTCGCGGTTGACCATGCCGACCGACTGCCCGGCCATCACCGATCCGCTCTCGACGTCGCCGTCGATCACCGCGCGGCGGAGCGCTCCCGCCCAATAATGCTCGATCTGAAGCTGGGCCTCGGCCATTTCGATCGCGCCTTCGTCCAGCTTTTGCGCAACCTCGCGCTGCTTGGCGGCGAAATTCTCCATCTCGCGGTTCTTGAGCGCGCGTACCGGAATTACCGGCAGGCGCGGGTCGATCTGCACGGACGGGATCGCGTCGCGTGCCGATGCGCGGATGAAAGCCTTTTTGAAATTTGCATGGGCAATGCACTCATGCGCGCAGACGAACCGTGTGCCGAGCTGGACGCCGACCGCGCCCATTTCGAGGTAGGCGGCGATCGCCTCGCCTCGCCCGATCCCGCCGGCGACGAACACCGGGATGTCGGCGGCGACGTGCGGCAGGATTTCCTGCGCAAGGACGCTGGTCGAAACCGGTCCGATGTGGCCGCCGGCCTCCATCCCCTCGATTACCAGCGCGTCGGCTCCCGACCGCATCAGCTTCTTGGCCAAGGCAAGCGCCGGGGTGAAGGCAATTAGCTTGGCGCCATTGCCCTTGATCCGCTCAATCGCGCCGCCCGGCGGCAAGCCGCCGGCGAGCACCACATGGGTCACCTCATGCCTGGCGCAGACATCGATCAATTCGCTCAATTGCGGATGCATCGTAATCAGGTTGACGCCGAACGGCTTGGCCGTGCGCTCCTTGGTCCCCGCAATCTCTCCATCGAGCAACTCGGGACTCATCGCCCCGCAGGCGATCACGCCGAAGCCGCCGGAATTGCTGATCGCGGACACGAGGTGACGCTCCGAAATCCAGCTCATCGCCCCACCCAGGATCGCCCATTCGGTCCCAAGGAATTCCGTGCCGCGGGCCATCAATTCCTTGAGGCGCACCATGCCGCCGTCGCCATGCATCACGCGGGCTTCCGCGATTAGGCCTTCGCCGCTCATGCTGCTTCTCCCCGCGGCGCATCGAGGCCGAAAGCTGTGTGAAGAACCCGGACCGCAAGCTCCATCTCATCCTCCTTCACCAGCACGCTGACCTTGATCTCGCTGGCACTGACTGCCAGCAGATTGATGCCGCTTGTCGCCAGGGTGGCGAACATCTTGGCGGCCAGCTCAGGATTGGAGCGGATACCGACCCCGACGATCGACACCTTGGCGACTGCATCGTCGGTATGGATTTCGGAAAAGCCAATGTCGCCCTTCCTTGCGTTCAGCACCGCCGCCGCCTGCGCCATCATCGCTTCCGGTACGGTGAAGGTCAGGTCGCTCGCGTTCTGCCCTTCGGTCGCGGCATGAACGATCATGTCGACCGACAGGCCGGCGTCGGCCAGCGGCTGCATCACGGCCGCGACCATCCCGGGCCGGTCGGCGATCCCGGTCAGCGTGATCCGCCCCTCGTTGCGGTCGGCGGCGATGCCGGCGATGGCGTTTCGCTCCATGTCATTTTCCCCTAGCTCGGGGACGATCTCGGTCCCCGGCAAATCATCGAATGCGGTCAGCACGCGCAGCGGAAGATTTTCGCGCATGGCGAGCCCGACCGAGCGTACCTGCAGCACCTTGGCGCCGACACCTGCCAGCTCAAGCATTTCCTCGAAGGTGATTTTGGTCAGCTTGCGCGCCTGCGGCACGATCCTTGGATCGGTCGTGTAGACGCCGTCGACGTCAGTATAGATGTCGCAGCGGTCGGCCTTGACCCCGGCCGCGATCGCCACCGCCGACGTGTCCGACCCGCCGCGGCCCAGCGTCGCGACCCTGCCGTCCTCGCTTACTCCCTGGAACCCGGGGATGACCGCGACAGTGCCCTCGTTCAGCGCTTCGTCGAGCAGCGCGCCTTCGACCTTTTCGACCCGCGCGTTGCCGTGCACGCCGGAGGCCCGCATCAACTGCCAGCCCATGAAGCTGCGCGCCTTGGCGCCCATATTCTGCAGCGTCATGGCAAGGAGCCCCGCCGTCACCTGCTCGCCGCTGGCGACGACCACATCATATTCCTGGGGATCGGCCAGCGCGGATGCCTCGCGGCACAGCTGGACCAGACGGTCGGTTTCGCCAGCCATGGCGGAGACCACGACGAGGACCTCGTTGCCCGCGTCGGCTTCGCGCTTGACCCGCGCGGCCACGACACGGATGCGCTCGATCCCGGCCATCGAGGTTCCGCCGAATTTCATTACTATTCTTGTTCTTGGGCGGGGCAAATCTGGTCCTTGGCTTGAATGGCGGCCTGCTGTTAGGGAGAGGCCATGGCCAAAACAAGCATCCTCGACAAGGAAGCTCAGCATTTCGGCGGCATGGCGGCCGACTGGTGGGACCCGAACGGCAAGTCGGCGATGCTGCACAAGCTCAATCCCGTGCGCCTCGCCTATGTCCGCGACATGATCGACCAGCATTGGCAATGCGACGAATGCGGTTTCAAGCCGCTTGAGGGAAAGAGTGCGTTGGATGTCGGTTGCGGCGCGGGCCTGCTGGCCGAGCCGCTCGCCCGGCTGGGGGCAAGGGTCACGGCGGTCGACGCCGCTCCTGAATTGATCGCGGTCGCCCGGGATCATGCGATCGGGCAGGGGCTCCAAATCGACTATCGCGCCACCGGCGTCGAGGACATCGACGGTCGATTTGACCTGGTCACGGCGATGGAGGTGGTCGAGCATGTCGCCGACCCGCAGGACTTCATCGACGCGCTTTCCGCGCGGCTCGCTCCAGGCGGGCTGATGATCCTCTCCACCCCCAACAAGACCGGCTGGTCGAAGCTGCTGACCATCACCCTGGCGGAGGGCTTCGGCCAGATCCCCAAGGGCACTCATGACTATGAGAAATTCATCGACCCCGACATGATGCGGGGCCTGCTGGCACATGCGGGGCTGGAGTGCATCGACTTCGAAGGCATTGCGATGAGCCCGACGCGCGGACTGCATTTGAGCGAGGATTTGAGGTTGAATTATTTGGTGGCAGCGAAGTGGGCGTAGCTCCTCCCCGGAACGGGGAGGGGAACCAGCGTAGCTGGTGGAGGGGTCGCGGCGCGGAGTGAATCCGCGCCGTCGGTCCTGTCCGCTTCGCGGCAGGCCGCCCGGCATTCGCCGTCTCTTCGTGCTGCCTCACGATTGCTGCGCAATCGCTCAGCTGCACTCGGCAGCTTTGCTAGAAATCCACCTTATCGTAGTGCGCCGGTGGGACGATCACCTCCATCCGCTCGCCGAGTAGCGGGCGGAACGCCGGGCGCGACTTCATCACCGCATACCAGTCCTTGGTCTGCTTGTGGCCGCGCCAGTCGAGCGCGCCGAGATAATCGATCACGCTCAAATGCGCTGCCGCCGTGAAATCGGCCAGGCTGAGGCCCGCGCCTGCGATCCAGCGCCGATGGTCGAGCAGATAATCGACATAGTCGAGGTGGCCGTTGGCGATCCGCATCGCCTCGCGCAGCACCCGCGTATCCGGGCTTTCGCGGCTCACCAGCCGCTTCCTCATACGCTCGTTCATCAAAGGCTCGACCACTTCGCGGTAGAGCTTCTCGTCAAACCATACGGTCAGCCGCCGAATCTCGGCCCGGGCGACCGCATTGCCGTGGATCATCGGCATTTTGTCGACTGTCTCTTCGAAATATTCGACGATCGGCTGGCTTCCGATCAAGGTGATCCCCGCGGTCGAATCGACGATTACCGGTGTCTCGCCGGCCGGGTTCAGGTCGACGAATTCATCGCGCCGCTCCCACGGATTCTCGCGCACCAGCTCATGCGCCACGCCCTTCTCGCCAAGGACGAGCCTGACTTTGCGGGAAAAGGGACAAAGAGGGAATTGGAACAACTGCCACATGGAAGCGGCAGCTTTAGCGGCGGTTGAATTTGTAACAACCCGTCATTGCGAGGAACGAAGTGACGAAGCAATCCAGTCGTCGCAAAGCTGGATTGCTTCGCTCCGCTCGCAATGACGTCAGCGCTTAGGGTAAGTCGGGTCCGGGATGTTGGCCGTCACCCGTTCCATCCGCGACTCCAGATCTCCCAGCGCCGACATCAGCGACGGCAGCGATTCGACCAGCGCCTGGCCCACCGCCTGCATCTGCCGCCCCGATTGCGCCACTTGCGCTTCGACCTGCCGCTCCGCCTGCGGCCCGCCGATCTCGTCGCGCACTCGCTTGGCCCGGTCGGCCGTTGTCGGCTCGCGTCCCTGCACTGCCGCTTCGACCTCGCCTACCGGCATGTCCATCAGCGCGCGGGTGAGGATGCCGGCCATCTTGCCGAGCTTGTCGGCCATCGCCGGATCGCTGAATTCGCGCGGAACTTGAATGTCCTTCGGTGCCGCCGCGGCAGGCGTCGCGGCCAGCATCAGGGGCAGGGCAATCCAGATGGTACGCATTGCAAATCTCCCGCGAGTCGCCCCTAGGATGGCGATTATCGCTTGCCGGTCAATGTTTTAGCGTGCGGCAAGCCAAACCAGCGCCACTGCTCCGGCGATAATCCGGTACCAGGCGAATGGCGCGAAGCCGTAGCGCTGGATGATCGATACGAACGCTTTGACCACCACCACCGCGACCACGAAACTGACCAGGCTCCCTAGCAGGATCCAGCCGCCCATGCCCGGCTGCATGGTCGAGCCATGCTTGTAAAGCTGTAGTGCGGTCGCCCCGGTCAGCGTCGGCACGGCAAGGAAGAAGCTGAATTCCGCGGCGGTCTTTCGATCGACGCCCATCGACATTGCGCCGAGGATGGTCGCGCCCGACCGGCTGACGCCCGGGACCATCGCCAGGCACTGGACCAGCCCGATGCCGATCGAATGCATCAGCGTGACATTCTGCACGCCGCCCTTGTCGGTGGTCTTGGCCAGCCTTTCGATGATCAGGATGGCGACGCCGCCGACGATCAGCGCCCAGGCGACCACCACCGCATTGCCGAGCAGCAGCTCGATATCGTCGCCGAGCGCCAATCCAAGCACGACCGCCGGGATGAACGCGACAGCCAGGTTGCGGACAAAAGCGAAGGCGCTCGGCCGCCGCTGCCACAGGCCGACCAGCACGTCGACGAAGGTCCGCCAGTAGAGGACGATGATCGCCAGGATCGCGCCCGGCTGGATGGCGACATTGAACAGCGCCCACTGGTCGGCCTTGTAGCCGAGCAGCTCGGTGGCGAGGATCAGGTGCCCGGTCGAGCTGACCGGCAGATATTCGGTGACGCCCTCGACGATGCCGAGGATGATGACGAGCAGCAGTACCGGCACGGGTTAGGCTGCGCTCGGCGCGAAGCGGCCGCCCTTCTTATAGCGGCCGAGCCATTCGGGCGCGACGGCGCCAAGCGGGGTCGGCGCGATCCCGAACTCCTTGAAGCCGGGATGCTTGCCGCTTGGCACATTGTCCTTCTGAAGCATCAGCCATTGGTCGCGGGAGAGCGGCGCGCCGGGGAGGAAGCCGAACGCGGCAATAACCGACGCGACGAAATCGGGCACCTCGACCAGTTCGGGCTGCTGTCCGCTCAGCGCCATGATCCGCGCATTGAGGTCGAGCATGGTCATCGCTTCCGGCCCCGCCAGCTCATAGGTCTTGCCGCCATGTGCCTTGGGGTCCAGCGCAGCCATGGCGATCGCCCGGGCAAGGTCGCGAACATAGACCGGCTGAAAGCGCGTCTTCGGCGCGATCACGGGCAGCAGCGGCCAGCCGCCCATCGCCGCGAAGCGGTTGGTGAAATCGTCCTCCGGCCCGAACACGGTGCTCGATCGGATGATCGTCGTCTTGGGGAAGGCGGCCTTTACCGCCTGCTCGCCGCGCGCCTTGGTCTCGGAATAGGTGGATTCGCTTTCAGCATCGACGCCGATCGCGCTCACATGGACGAAAGCCTTGGCGCCGGCCTTCTTTGCGGCGGCGGCCAGCTTGCCCGGACCCTGGACGTGGAGGGCTTCCAGATTTCCCTTGAACACCCCGACCAGGTTGATCACCGCGTCCGCGCCGTCGAGGGCATGCTCGATGGTGGGCGGCTTGGCGAGGTCGGCGCCGACCGCGGAAACCTGTCCGACCGAGCCCAGCGGCTGCAGGAACCAGGCCTTGCGCGGGTCGCGGCCGGCAACGCGGAGCCTTGCCCCGGCTTTCAGCAGCGCCTCGCACACATATCGGCCAATGAAGCCGGTTCCTCCAAAAATGGTGATGAGCGGCGGCGTGCCTGCTTGCCTCATGGAAAATCGGTCCTTGGCCGGGTGGAATCGCCGGCTGTCCTAGGACCGGGCGGCCCGCGCTGACAAGGGGCGCGGGCCGGTCATGAGACTAATAGTAGTTGGCCAGGGTCAGCGTGACAGTCGCGCCATCCGACTTGCGGATTTCGACCCGGGTCCCGGGCACGCCGCGCGCCCAGCCCGACAGCTGGCCGTTGTAGAATGCCGGCCCGACTGCAACCCCGTTGATGGCGGTCAGTCTGTCGCCCTTCTTGAAGCCGGCCCGATCGGCCGGGCTGCCCGGCGACACATGCAGCACGTTGAAATGGTCGCCTTCGAGGAGGGTGAACAGCCCGCTCCGGTCCTTGAAGAATTCAACCGGCCTTTTGCCCCGTTCCAGCCAGATGCGGTCGTGGCCGAGGTCCATGGTCAGCTTGAACTGCTTCAGCATCTGGATGCCGACATTGGCCTTGCCGGCATAGGGTCCGTTCGGCTTTCCGCCGAGGTCGGCCGGAACATTGTCGAAAGTGAACCCGCCGATTTCAACCGTGGGCAGGGTCACGCGCCTGGCCTCGTGCAGCCCGCCGACTCCGCCTGCCAGGCTGGTTCCATAGGGCAAGGAGGCGATCAGTGGCTGCTTGCTATGATATTCCTGGGACAGGCTGATCGCCCCGCCGTTGCCGATGTCGAACGCCGCATCGATCGGAGGCAGGCCGCCAATCGAGATAGGCAGAAAATGAAGCGTGTCGTCGCGCGTCAGCTTGACCTCGTGCGCGCCGGCCGGGGGCGTGAAGCCCTGCGGCGATGCGAGGGTCATCTCGCCCTGCTCGAAATCCATGCCGATGACGCTGTTGACGAACAATTCGCGACCCAGCACCACCGGTATCGGCCGGCCGATCGTCTTGGCGATCTGCGTCAGATCGATCGCGACCACCGTCGCGCCCGAAAATTTGAGGTTGCCGGCTTCGATCGTGACGTTCTGGTACAGCTCGGCATCCTGCCTGCCACCAGTTCCTTCAGCATCGATCTTCTGTCCGCCCTTGAGCCCGATCTTGGCGGCGAACGCCTTGTCGAGCGTGGTCACGCCGGCGCCGCTGTCCAGCATCATCTCCGTCTCGACGCCGTTGATCCGGCCGGAAAGAACAATCCGGTTGCCGCGATAGAGTTCGAAGGGGATCGCCGGCGAGCGCCCGGCCACGGCGGACACGGCGGGAGTCGCGATCTGGGCCGAAGCGGCGTGGAGAAACAGGCCGGTCGATGCGGCGAACAAAAGACCGCAAACGGCGAGTCGCATATGGATTCTCATCTTGTTTGCCTTTAAGGTTATGCTGTAGAAGTGAAAAAAATTATCGCAAAACGATAATGAGGTCAAGATGAACAATCCCGCTATCGCCCGGTCTGCCCGCCGCCTTCGCATGCTGGTCTGGATCGGCATCGGCCTGATCGTCGCCATTTACCTGCTCAACCGGCTGGGCTCGCCGCTCGGACCGCTGCGGGTGGAAACCCATACCGACATGGCGGGATGGGCGGGACAGGCGCTGATCGACCTCACCTTGCTCATGTTTGTAATCGCCCTGGTGCGGTTGGCGCAGATGCTGGGCGCGGTCGCTGACGGTCCGCTATTCGGGCCGCGCGTGACGCGCTCGTTTCGCGGGTTTGCCTTCTGGCTGTTCATGGCCATGCTGGTCGACGTCTCTGCCGGGCCGGCAATCGCCATTGCCGGGAAGCTGGCCGACGGGGGCGGGCGCGCCGTGTTGACGTTTGAGCTCAGCGACCTGTTGGTACTCGCCGGGGCGCTGTTCCTGTTTCTGCTGGCCCGGATGATGGAGCAGGCCCGTGCCATCGAAAGCGAGCTGGAGGAGATCGTCTGATGGCGATCATAGTCCGCCTCGACGTCATGCTCGCCCTGCGCAAGGTCAAGTCCAAGGATCTGGCGGATGCGATCGGCATCACCGAAGCCAATCTTTCGCTGCTCAAGTCGGGCAAGGTGAAGGGAGTTCGGTTCCAGACCCTGGAAGCGATTTGCGAGCGGCTTGATTGCCAGCCCGGCGACCTGCTCGAATATGTCCCGGGCTAGGTGCGGCAGCGGCCTCGACATGACGCTGTTGACAGAATCAGCCGTGCCCCTCTAAGCGCCGCCGCCTACCGGCAATCGAATGCACCTGTGCCCAGGTGGCGGAATTGGTAGACGCACCAGCTTCAGGTGCTGGCGCTCGCAAGGGCGTGGAGGTTCGAGTCCTCTCCTGGGCACCATCGCTGTCTGCAGCCGATCCGGGGGATCGGCGAAGCCAGCGATCAAAGCACAGGCTGTCCGGGGGACAGCCGAACATTGCGATCAAACTAGACTCTCCCCAATGCGTCCCGCCAACCCATGAGCCGCCGCTCGCGCTCGTCCGCGCCCATGTTCGGCTCAAAGGTCGTAACCGCGCCCCGCATCGCCGCCGCGGCCGCGTCCAGGCCGGAATAGATCCCCGCGCCGACCGCAGCCAGCATCGCCGCGCCCAATGCGGTGGTCTCGATGAACGCCGGCCGCTCGACGGTGAGGTCGAGCATGTCGGCCAAATCCTGCGCCAACCAGTCGTTGCACACCATGCCGCCGTCGATCTTCAGGCGCCCCCAGCGGACCCCGTCCGCGGCAAAGGCGATCATCAGGTCATGGACCTGGTGGGCCTGCGCCTCCAGCGCGGCACGGACGATATGCGCCCTTGTCGTGGCGAAGCTGATGCCGCTGATCGCTCCACGCGCGTTGGGCCGCCAGTGCGGCGCGCCGAGGCCGGAAAGGGCAGGGACCATGTAGCAGCCGCCATTGTCGGCGACCGAGCGCGCCAACTGTTCGCTTTCCGCCGCCGTGACGATTAGCCCGACCCCATCCCGAAGCCATTGCATCAGGCTGCCGGCAACGAAAACGCTCCCCTCCAACGCATAGCTGCGCTCGCCGCCGATCTGGCAAAGTATGGTCGAAAGCAACCGGTTGGCCGAATGCGGCGGCGTTTCGCCGCTGTTGGTCAGAATGAAGGCGCCGGTGCCGAAGGTCGCCTTGGTATCGCCAGGCGTGAGGCAGCCCTGGCCGATGGTCGCCGCCTGCTGGTCGCCCGCCACTCCGCAGATGGGGATCGGCGCTCCGAACTGTGCGGGATCGGTCGTCCCGATCTGGCCGGCGCTGTCGACGATGCTGGGAAGCGAGGCGGGGTCTATCCCGAACAGGGCGCAAAGCTCATCGTCCCACCCGGAGCCGTTAAGTGCCATCAGCATCGTCCGGCTGGCGTTTGTTGCGTCGGTAGCGTGGACGATGCCGCCGGTCAGCTTCCAGATCAGCCAGCTGTCGATCGTCCCAAACGCCAGCCGATTGCCCGCCGCGCGGGCCTCGGACCGGTTGCGGAGGATCCATTCCATCTTCGACGCGCTGAAATAGGGATCGAGCAGCAGGCCGGTCCGCCACTGGATCATGCCTTCATGCCCTGCCGATTTGAGCTCGGCGCAGCGATGCGCGGTCCGGCGGTCCTGCCACACCAGCGCGGTACCGATTGGCTCACCGGTCGAGCGATCCCAGGCGACCACGGTCTCGCGCTGGTTGGTGATGCCGATCGCGGCGATATTGGCCGCCCCGCCGGCTGCCGCGACCATTTCCTGTGCAACCTCCAGCGTATTGCGCCAGATTTCGGTGGCGTCATGCTCGACCTGCCCGGGCTCGGGATAATGCTGCGTCAGCGGGCGCTGGGCTGATGCAGTCAGGGATCCGTCCGGCGCAAACAGGATCGCCCGAGTCGAGGTTGTTCCTTCGTCAATGACCAGTAGCGGCCGGCTCACTTGGCCTTACTCATCCGCTCCCTCACCATTTCGAACACCGATGGGTAGAGCGGGTTGGCGAATTCCACGCCCACTTCCCATTCCTTGACCCAGCAGGCCGTGCCCTGGATCGTCTCGATTCCCGGCAGCGATATCCAGATGGTGTCGTCGACCGTCACCTTGACCGGCGCCTCGATCCGACAGCCTTCGGGCGAAAAGTCGAGGATATTGACACGCCAGCGATGCTCGCCGGCGCGCCGGAAGTCGATGTCGGCGCGAAGCGCTACGCGCTCCGCCCGGCGCGGGTCTTGCTTATCGCTCATGGGTCCGTCCCCCTGCGTTCCGAGCAGGCCCCAGCCTAGCCGCGTTCCGCGCCGATGCGAAGGGGCTGTGTCGACGGGGCCGCCATAACGGGCTAGCCTGCCGCCATGCCGCTCTACGAAATCGACGGAATCCTACCGACGCTGGGACAGGGCGCCTGGGTCGCGCCGTCGGCCGACCTGATCGGCGACGTCCGGCTGGGTAATCGTTGCAGTGTGTGGTTCGGCGCCGTGATCCGCGCCGACAACACCCCGATCATCCTCGGTGATGAGACCAACTTCCAGGACGGCGCGATCGGGCATAGCGACCCCGGAGCGCCATTGACTCTCGGCGCTCGCGTGACCGTCGGCCATCAGGCGATCCTCCACGGCTGCACCGTTGAGGACGAGGCGCTAATTGGAATGGGCGCCCGAATCCTCAACGGCGCATTGATTGGCGCGCAGTGCATCGTCGGCGCGGGCGCGCTGGTGACCGAAGGCAAGATATTTGAGCCGCGAAGCCTGATCGTTGGCTCGCCGGCCAGGGCGATCCGCCAGCTTGGCGAGGAGCAAGCGGCGATGCTGCGATTGTCGGCCGCCCATTATGCCGAGAAGGCGGCGCGCTATGCTGCCGCGTTGCGACGCCGAGATTGATCGGGCCGGCGCCCGTTAAAGCTCTGCTCAACTTGGAAGTGCTTGTCTTACTGCGATTTCATCGCCAATAGCGGCGCTGCAAGCGCGCCGTTGGGGCAGGCGGGCAAGACTCATCCAGCAGGGCGGGGAAGAATGACGGCAGGTCGCCGCGTCACATTTAGGGCTTTGGGCGGGTCTTTCGCTGTAATTGCGCTCGCCTGGACATCGCCAGCATCGGCTCAGGATAGCGCGGCCCCCGTCGACGTTACGGCCGCTCCGCCGGCATCCTCCGACACGATCGGTCCATCCCAGCTTCAGAACTTCAACCTTCAAGGCACGGTGACGCGCCCTGCCGAGCGCCCATCCGCAAGCTCGGCCCCAGACCCGGTCCCCGCCACCGTCGGATCGCGGACGGAATCACCCGCGGCTGACTCCATCCCGCCCGCGTCCAATGGCCGTCCGGCACCGACTCAAGATGCGACATCGCGATCTGCTATTGCTCCGGCACGTCAGGCGACACCGTCTCCCGGCCTGCCGGCAGGACCAGTGGCTTCATCTCCGTCGCTGCCGCTCGAGGTTCGAACCGATCCAGCACCCGAGCCCATCGACGTTTCTCAATCTCTTCCATCCGCACTTGGCACGTCCAAGGAATATTGGTCGTGGCCGTGGCTTGCCGCGCTTTTGGCGTTGATTGGCGGCGGCGCATTCGTCGCCTGGAGCCGCCGAGATCGTAACCGCCGACAAGGCGATCCGGGGCGCCTGGCCTTTGCGGGGCTGGTACCGGACGCAGAGGTCGAACCGGCTTCGCTGCCGCCGGCGCGACCGCGGCCCGACCCGACTCCGCCTCGCGCCCAACCTGCACCGCGGCCGGATCCTATTCCGTCGCCTGCCGCCAAACCGGTGTTGCCTCCGTTGGCTGACGACGGCCTGATCAGGTCGACCGGTCTTAAGCCGGAGCTCAACTTCCAGTTCGTGCCGGATCGAGCGGTGATCACCGAGCGCGAAGTGATGCTGCAATTCGATGTCGTCCTGACCAACAGTGGCGCCGCGCCGGCACGTGATGTGCTGGTCGAAGCCAAGCTGGTTCCAGCGCATGCCGGACAGGATCAGGAGATTGCCGCCTTCTTCGAGCAGCCCGAGGCAACGGGAGACCGGATGGCCGGCATTCCGCCACATGGCAAAGTATCGCTCAAGAGCGCAGTCAGGTTGCCGCTCGATCAATTGCACAGCTTTGAGGTCGAAGGTCGCAAGCTGTTCGTGCCACTGGTAGCGTTCAATATCCTGTTCCGCTCGACGGGCGGGGAGGGGCAGGCGTCTGCCAGCTTCCTCGTCGGGCGAGGCAATGATCGCGACGACAAGCTGGCGCCATTCCGGCTTGATCTGGGCCCGCGGATCTTCCGCGGACTCAGCGCCCGGCCCCACAGCATGGGCCTTAGCCGGCAATAGCTTCTTAAAAGCGCCGTCTAGTCTAGCGGCGGGGCATTGTAGCTGTGCCAGGCAAGGACCGCAGCGGCGCCGCGATGGGGCCGCCAGGCCTCGGCCAATTCCCGCAGCTGCTTCTCGGTCGGCTTACCTTCCAGCCCAAGTAACTTGCCGATTTCAATTTGCACAGCGAGGTCGCCAGCTGGCCAGACGTCGTGGCGCCCTTCCGCGAAAAGCAGGTAGATTTCCGCCGACCAGCGACCAATGCCCTTGATCTTGGTCAGCTGGTTGATCGCTTCCTCATCGTCATCCGGCAATTGAGCAAGATCAAGCTCCCCTGACAGTACCAATCCCGCCAGGCTCCGTAGATAACCGGCTTTTTGCCGGGACATCCCAGCTTCGCGCATCTCCTCGTCGCTGGCCGCGAGCAAAGTTTTCAGCTCTACTGGCTGGCCGAATTTCGCAGCGAGTTTGTTCCACATCGACCGCGCCGCAGCCACGCTGACTTGCTGGCCGACAATCGTCCGTAGAAGCGTTTCCACCCCCGGTTCGCTTTTCCTTGGCTCTGGCCGCCCGTGACTCTCGATAACCTTGGCGAACGCCGCTTCGCGCTCGGCCAGCGCATCAAGGCTGGCGTGCAGGGACTTTACCGTCCGGACCATCAGGCGACGCTCGCTGCATAGAGGGCGACTGCGGCCGCGTTGGATACGTTAAGGCTTTCGATGCCCTGCGTAATGGGCAGCCTGGCCAATGCATCGCAATGCTCGCGCGTATTGGACCGCATTCCTGGTCCCTCTGCCCCCAAGACAAGAGCCACCCGCTTCGGACCCAACGCATCCTTGAGGTCTGTTTTCGCCTCGCCGGCCAGGCCGATTCGCCAGAAACCGGCTTCCGCAATCTCTTCCAACGCCCGCGCCAGGTTGACGACGCGCGCCCATGGAACGCGTTCCAGCGCTCCCGAGGCGGCCTTGGCCAACGCACCGCCTTCGGGCGGTGAGTTGCGGTCCTGCGTGACGATTCCGATCGCACCGAAAGCCGCGGCGGAGCGCAATATGGCGCCGACATTATGTGGGTCGGTTACCTGGTCGAGTACCAGCAGCACGGCCGTCTCTGGTGCCTCGGCCAGCAAGTCCGCCAGCCAAATATCCTCGAGTGGCTCGACTTCGATCACCACACCTTGATGTGGCGCGTCGTGTGGCACCATCCGGCCCAGGTCGGGCGCTTCCGCTCTTACGACCGGCAATTCCTTGGGGAAGTTCATGACACCCGCGGCCTCGGCCGTGGACCAGGCTTTCAGTACCTTCCGATCGGGATTATCGAGCGCAGCGGCAACAGCATGCTTGCCCCAGAAACGGGGCCGGTTGGGATTGCCGCCGCCTTTGCCTTTGTTCTTGCGTGCCATGGGTCAAGCCCATGCGTCGGCGGGATGCCTCAGGCAACCCCTTCCGCGTCGAGCGCATAACCGGCCGAACGAACGGTCCGGATTAAGTCCGGCTCACCGACGGCCAGGCGCAGCCTGCGGATGTGGACGTCGACCGTACGGAGCTCGATGTCTTCACTATGCGGCCAGACCGTCTCAAGCAGTTGCTGGCGCGAGAATACCCGCCCGGGATTCTCGAGGAAGTGGCGCAGCAGGCGATACTCCGTCGGGCCGAGCTGGATCGAGTGACCATCGCGGCGGACCCTGTGGGCGACCAGATCCATCTCCACCCCCGCATAAGACAAGGCTTCGGCGGCCAGCGCGGGGCGGACACGGCGAAGCACCGCGCCGGCTCGGGCGACCAGTTCTTTCGGGCTGAACGGCTTCGTCAGATAATCGTCGGCGCCAGTTTCCAGTCCGCGAATCTTGTCGTCCTCCTCGCCGCGTGCCGTCAGCATGATGATCGGCACGTTGGCGGTTGCCTGGCGGCGCCGAAGCCGACGGCATACCTCAATCCCGCTGATCCCCTCGATCATCCAATCGAGCAGCACCAGATCGGGCTTTACCTCGTCGGCAAGGATCAGCGCCTCTTCACCATCACCCGTGCGGGTCACGGCATAGCCCGCGCGGTCAAAATGAAATGACACCAGCTCGGCGAGCGCGCGATCGTCCTCGACCAGCAGCAAGCGCTTGGGAAGCATCGCCACGCTAGTCCAGATCCGCCAGCGAATCCGCGCCTTTCGGGCGGTCGACATAATAGTCGCCGGTGGCGGCGTAATAGACCATTTCGGCAATGTTGGTCGCGTGGTCTCCGACCCGTTCGACGTTCTTGGCGATGAACAATAGGTGCGCCGATTGCCCGATGTTTCCCGGATTCTCCATCATGTAGGTCAGCAGCGTGCGGAATATCGAATTGTAGAAATCGTCGACCGCCCGGTCGCGTTCGATGACCTGTTCCGCCGCCGCCGCGTCGCGGGCGATAAATGCATTCAGAACGTCGTGGACCATTTCGGTCGCCATGCGCCCCATTTCCGGAAGCAGTGAAAGCGGCTCGATAGCATGGCTCTTGTCAAGCAGCGGCACCCTTTTGGCGATGTTCTTCGCATAGTCGCCGATCCGCTCGACCACGCTCGAGATTTTCATGGCCGCGACGATGTCACGAAGGTCGGCCGCCATCGGCGCTCGGAGCGCGATCAACTGGACCGCGCTCTGTTCCGTTTGGATTTCCAGCGCATCTAGCTTCTTGTCGTCCTCAACCACCTTTGCAGCGCCGTCGAGGTCGTGCTGCACGAGGCAGCGCAATGACTCACGGATTCCGTGTTCGGCGAGCCCGCCCATCTGGCTGATAAGCGCCCTTAGCCGGTCGAGATCTTCGTCAAATGCCTTGATCGTATGTCCACTGCTGGTGGCCATGGTCTTGTCTCCGATCAGCCGTAACGGCCGGTGATGTAGTCTTGGGTGCGCTGCTCGCGCGGGTTGGTGAAAATGTCGGTGGTTTTGCCGTACTCAACCATCTCGCCAAGGTGGAAGAATGCGGTGCGCTGCGACACGCGTGCCGCCTGTTGCATGTTGTGGGTGACGATGGCGATCGCATAGCGGCCGCGAAGCTCGTGGATCAGCTCTTCGATCTTTGCCGTGGCGATCGGATCGAGCGCCGAACAGGGCTCGTCCATCAAAATCACTTCCGGATCGACGGCAATCGCCCGGGCAATACACAAGCGTTGCTGCTGTCCGCCGGAAAGCGCTGTGCCGCTCTCCTGCAGGCGATCCTTGACCTCTTCCCACAGGCCCGCCCGCTTCAGCGACTTCTCGACGATCTCGTCGAGCTGTCCCTTATTATCGGCCAAGCCATGGATCCGCGGGCCATAAGCAACATTCTCGTAAATCGACTTGGGGAAGGGGTTCGGCTTCTGGAAAACCATTCCGACCCGGGCGCGAAGCTGCACCACATCCATTTTCGACGCGTAGATATCGTCGCCGTCGAGGTCGATATTACCGGTCACACGAGCTCCGGCGATGGTGTCGTTCATCCGGTTCAGGCAACGCAGGAATGTCGACTTGCCGCAGCCCGATGGCCCGATGAAGGCCGTAACCTTGTCGTCGTGGATGTCGACGTCGACGTCCTTCAGCGCCTGCTTTTCGCCGTAGAACACGCTGACCGCGCGGGCGCTCATCTTGGGTGGTCCTTCGACGATGTTGACCTCGTCGGTTTCGGTCGGTTTCGGGACGATTGTTTCGATCATTTTCATTCTGCCTACCAGCGGCGTTCGAATTTGTTGCGGAGATAGATGGCGAGCCCATTCATCAGCAGCATGAAGATCAGCAGCACGATAATGGCCGCGCTGGTCTTCTCGACAAAGCCACGACCGACTTCGTCGGACCACAGGAAGATCTGGACCGGAAGCACGCTCGACGGGTCGGTGATGCCTTGGGGCGGGGAGGCGATGAATGCGCGCATGCCGATCATCAGCAGCGGCGCGGTTTCTCCCAGCGCGCGGGCCATGCCGATGATGGTGCCCGTGAGAATACCGGGCAGCGCCAATGGCAGGACGTGATGGAACACCACCTGCATCTTCGAGGCGCCGACGCCGAGCGCGGCGTCTCGAATGGACGGCGGCACCGACTTGATGGCGTTGCGCCCGGCGATAACGATTACCGGCATGGTCATCAGCGCCAGGGTCAGTCCGCCGACTAGCGGAGCCGAGCGCGGCAAATGCATGAAATTGAGAAATACGGCGAGGCCGAGCAGGCCGAAGATGATCGATGGGACCGCGGCCAGATTGTTGATCGATACTTCGATCATGTCGGTCCAGCGGTTCCGCGCAGCGAACTCCTCAAGATAGAGTGCCGCCAGCACGCCGATCGGGAAAGCCAGCGCCATGGTCACCAGGATGGTCAGGAAGCTGCCTTTGAGCGCTCCCCATACGCCAACTTCCGAAGGATCGGTCGCATCGGATTCGGTAAGGAAGCCGGAATTCAACGCCCGCTTGGTATCGGCCCTGGCCACCAGCTTCTCGATCGCCGGATCGCCGTCACCCTTGGCAGCGACATCGGCCTTCGACGACACCGGAAGCCACAGTTCGACCTTCTTCCCAAGCAATTCGGGGTCGGCGATCAGCTGGTCGCCCAGTGCCCGGGCACTCGCGCCGCCGAACATCTCGCTGCCGCCCTCGCCGAATTGGGCAATCGCGGCTTGCTCCAGCACGCCATCGAGCCCCGCCGTAGCGACGCTCTCCTGAGCCTGCGGACCGCGAAGCGTTGCCGGATCGAGCATCAGGTTGGATCGCGGGAAATCGATTACCAGCTTGGCCTCGGTTTGCGTGAAACCGCCCAGCCCCTTCCACGCCATGGTGACCAGCAGGAAGGCGAGAAAAGCTACCGACAGGCTTACGGCGGCGAAGCCGAAAAAACGGAATCGCCGTTCCGCCGCGTAACGCCTCGCCACGCGCTTTTGCATGCCCTCGCCGGTCCAGCGGGAAACGGCGGCGTCCGCGCTACTCATAAGCTTCCCGATATTTGCGCACCACGCGGAGCGCGATGAGATTGAGGACCAAGGTGATCAGGAATAGTGCCAGGCCCAGGGCAAATGCGGCGAGCGTCTTTGCGCTGTCGAATTCCTGGTCGCCGGTCAGCAACTGAACGATCTGGGTGGTGACGGTGGTCACGCTTTCAAACGGATTGGCGGTGAGATTGGCGGATAGGCCGGCGGCCATCACCACGATCATCGTCTCGCCGATCGCGCGGCTCACTGCGAGCAGCACGCCACCGACGACTCCCGGCAGCGCTGCTGGCAGTACGACTTTCTTGATCGTCTCGGATCGGGTGGCGCCCAGCGCCAGGCTGCCATCGCGCATCGCCTGCGGGACCGCGGCGATGCTATCGTCGGCCATTGAGCTCACAAACGGAATGATCATGATGCCCATGACCAGCCCGGCCGCGAGCGCGCTCTCCGACGAAGCCGAACTGATGCCGATCGCCAGTCCGAAGTCACGGACGAGCGGGGCAACGGTAAGCGCGGCGAAATATCCGTAGACCACGGTCGGCACGCCAGCGAGAATCTCGAGGATCGGTTTCAGCCATGCCCGCACGGTCTGATGGGCATATTGGGTGAGGAAGATTGCGCACATCAGGCCCAGCGGGATCGCGACGATCATGGCGATGATCGCACCGATAAAGACAGTGCCCCAGAACAAAGGGATGGAGCCGAATGCGCCGGACGAGCCGGCCTGGTCGGCACGGAGCGCCATTTGCGGGCTCCAGCTGGTCCCGAACAGGAATTCAGTCGGGCTGACAAGTTTGAAGAAGCGCAGGCTTTCGAACAGCAGCGACAGCACAATTCCCAATGTGGTCAGGATCGCCAGCAGGGAGGCCGCAACGAGCAATCCCATCAGCCAGCGCTCGACCCCCGAACGCGCACGAAAATCGACGCGGATCCGGCGCATCGCCAGGAATGCGCCGGCCAGTGCGATGACGACGGCTATCGCGCCGCCGACCGCGGAATATTTGGCGCTTGCCGCGGCATAGATCGGCGCGAGTGCGGTCGATTCCGGATTGAAGCCCGCTTCACGTTCACCCGCCGCAATTTCCTGCGCTTCGCCAAGGATGGTTTCGCGCGCGAGATCGAAGTCGGGCAACTGCTGCCCGGCGGGTGAAGCCAGTACCGCTTCATTGATCAGGGCGGTTTGGGTCGGCGCCCAGATCGCCAGGAACAACAGTGCGGGAAGCGCCGCCCACAGGCCAACATAAAGCCCATGGTAGTTGGGCAGGCTGTTCAGCCGCTCGCTGCCGCCGCGCAGCCCGCTCGCCCGGTTACGGGCAAACAGGCCAGCAGCTGCGGCGATCAAGAGGACCGCGACGAGCGCAATGGTCAGGGACATGGCGCCCGTTGCTCCGGCTTACTTCAGGCCGCTGGGATCAAGCGGCGTCAGTGCGGTCGCCTGCTGGGTCGCGGCGGCAGCCTCAGCCGGGTTCAGCGGAACCAGGCCGCGCTTCTCGAGTACGCCACCCTTGCTCCAGGCCTTGGAATAGGCCTCGATGAAGTTCTTGATGGCCGGCTTGGCGGCGATGTGCTCGCCCTTAACATAGATGTAGAGCCGGCGGCTGCCCGGATAGCTGAGGTCGCTGATCGTCGCTTCGGTCGGCGCAACGCCGCCGATCGAAACCGGCGCGACCTTATCGGCATTTTCTTCGAGGAAGCTGTAACCCAGGACGCCGAGCGCGCCCGGATCGGCCGAAATCTTCTGAACCAGGAGATTGTCGTTTTCGCCGGCTTCGACATAGGCACCGTCCTCGCGGATCTTGGTGCAGGTTTCCTTGTGCTTCTTGTCGTCCGCCTTTTTGAGATCCTTCATCGCCGGGTCGGTGTCGCAGCCCTTTTCGAGGATGAGTTCAGCCAGGCTGTCGCGCGTGCCGGATGTCGGCGGCGGTCCGAGGACCCGGATCTTGGTCGCTGGGAGCGAAGGATCCACGTCCTTCCAGGTTTGCGCCGTGTTGGCGCCCTTGCCAAACGGATTGGCCGCCAGTGCCTTGTAGATCTGTTCGACGGTCAGGTTGAGCGGGGGGTGGTCCTTGGCCTGGATCAGGGTCAGGCCATCGATGCCGATGGGCACTTCGACGACATTCTTCGCGCCGACCTTGGCACAGTCGGCATATTCGCTGGCCTTCATCGGCCGCGACGCATCGACCATGTCGGGGAACTGCCCGCCAATGCCGCCGCAGAATAGCTTGATCCCTGCACCGGTGCCGGTCGATTCGACGATCACGCTGGTGCCCGGATTGGCGCGCTGGAAGTCTTCGGCGACGGCCGTGGTGAACGGATAAACGGTCGAAGAGCCGACGATCTTGAGCTGCGTGGAACCGCCACCCGAATCCTTGCCGCCGCAAGCCGCGACCAACGCCACCAGCGGCAGCGCAACCAGCATCTTCTTCATCGCCATACTCCCCATGGGGTCAGCCCCGTCGCCGACGTCAATGCGCTCCTAGCGCCGAGTTCGTCGCGTCCCTGTGACTAATCTGTTACGGTTTCATGACAGTCGGCAGTGCGCTTATGCGATCGGCAGGGCGACGCTTACCTCGGTTCCTCGGCCGGGCGCCGATCGAATGTCGAGCGTCCCTCGGTGTCGTTCGACGATGTGTTTGACGATGGCGAGACCGAGCCCCGTGCCGCCGGATTCACGACTCCGGGCAGAATCGACCCGGTAAAATCGCTCGGTCAGCCGCGGCAAATGATCGGCGGCGATTCCTTCTCCCTGGTCACTGACAACAAACATCACCCGGGCCCCGTCGCTACGAACCCTGACCTCGATTGTGCAGGCCTGGTCGGTGCAGCCATAGCGAATGGCATTGCCGATGAGATTGTCCGCTAGCTGGAGCAATTGCGCGAAATCTCCCGCGATTGACGGCAGCTTCGGGTCAATGTCCGATTCTATCCGAGACTTTCGCCGATCCAGCAACGGAGCAGCATTTTCGATTGCAATTCGGGCCACCTCACCAAGATCCACTTGTTCGTCCGGCGGGCGGAACCTGTCGGCCTCGATCCGCGACAGGCTCATCAGGTCCTCGACGATGCGAAGCATGCGTCGCGCTTCCGTTTCAATCGTCAAACCAAAGCTCTCGCGCATTGCATCGTCGACCGGCCCTTCTTCGGCCAGCGTTTCAGCATAGCCGATGATGGTCGCTAAAGGTGTCCGCAGCTCGTGGCTGGCATTGGCGACGAAGTCGGTGCGCATCCGCTCCGCTGATCGGACAGCAGATCGATCGCTCAGCCGTACGAGGACGGAATCCTTGGCCAGCGGACGTACACTGAGGTGCCACGGACGGTCGGCCGCCCCGATTCCGATCACCTCGAGGCTTTCCTCGCGGCCGGCAGAAATAATCTCCAGCGCTCGCGGGTGACGAATGGCAAAGCGCAGGTCGCGTCCAACCATTTCATTTCCCAGCATTTGTCTCGCCGCTACGTTGGCAGCGGCAACACGACCGCCATTAATGATCAAGGCGGGCTCTTCGATTGCTTCGAGGATGGAAAGGGAAAGGTGGTTGTTGTCGGACACGGCGCGGAACCTAATCCGCGCGCGGACAACACGCTAGGCCGCGGATTGCTTCAGGCGGCGATGCGTTCGAAACGTTCCAGCCGCCAAGATGATCAGGATGGGATAACTCCAGAATTGCAGCGCCGCGCCGTAGGCCCGCGGCAGCAGGTCCTGGTCGACTCCCTTTAGAATATGACCAAGGGACGTGGTCAATTGCAGGCCCGCAACCCACAGCGGCCAGAAGCGCTTCGATCGCAGGGCGACCGTGACGAATCCCGCCAGTACCGCGAGGTCGACCAGCATCAATCCGCCTTCGACGCCACTGTATCGCTGCCGGAGCGGCGAAACTACCAAGAGGGTTGCGGCAGTGCCGGCCAGGCAGGTGGCCGCCACGAGCCGTTCGTCGCCGCCGCCTCGCAGCCAGGCGTAGAAGCACACTGCGAAAAGCAGCGGAATGAAGATGGTGGCGCCTAGCATGGGGCTGGAAACCGGACCACGGAGACCGTGGCCCGGTCAATTCCTTTTCAGTTCAGGCAACGACGCGCAGGTCGGCGCGCGCTTGCTGCGGCGGGCATTCCTGAGCATCGCCGAAGGCTGTCGTCCGAAGACCAGGCACGAGTTGCGTGGTTTGTTTAAGGGTCAGATGGCAATGGGCCATCCCGCCGCGCGCCTGGACAAGGCGCCTGGTGGCGTCGGCCAGCTGTTCGAACGCTTCATGGCCTGTGGCGGTGGCGATCCCGCAGGTCGCGCGGGCCCGAATCATACGGCTTTGGAGCTCGGTAATTTCGGCCAGTGCTGCTTCGATCGCGTCTTCGACAGCGCGGACTTGGGTCGCAACTTCAAATGCGGCGGATTCGATCAATTGTTTGCGCATGACTTTTCTCCCCTTGGCGCGGGTAGACCCGCGAGGAACTATTGCCGGCAATGTCGTCTTGCGAGCGAGCGGTTTAGCCGCTGATCATCCTGGAGAGACTCTCAAGTCCAGCGAGATACATCCCCGCCGAAAATGTCGCGCCCATGGCGATGAGTACGATCCAGAGCAGCCGGAGACCGACGCTCATCTCGTTGCTGGGATGGCTCCTCGTTGCAAACGGCAGTTGCAGGGGAGAGCCAATTCCAACCGGGCTTTGCTCGGTCAAGTGACCGGGAGGATTGACCTCCCCTGCACGGTCAGCGTGCCGAATCGAAGTGCGGACCGTGCCCTCTTGCTGTCCGGTTGGCGGGATGCGGTCGATGTACGGTGATTGATGTATCAAACGTTGATATGCTGCTTCACCAAGTGGCAAGGCGGCGACGACCAGCCGTGCGGCTTCGCCACGACGCTCCACGCCAAGCTTCTCCAAAGCTCCGCGAATGCGCTGGTCGACGGTATGCGGGCTAATGCCCAGGCGAGCGGCGATTTCCTTGCTGTTGTGATGCTGGTCAACCAGCAGCAGGCATTCGATCTGGCCATCGCTCAGCCGCGCCACTGGCGAAGCCGGGTCGATCCCGGTTGCCGCACTGTTAGCCTCGCGAGATGGCATCGGCTGCAACGTCATTCCTTCCGAGCACGGAATGTTGCGCAAACTGCATTTACTTTTACGCATTTAGCGGAAAGCGCGCCTTTCCTCAAATCCGTTTGGCTAACCTATCGTCAAGCATGGTTGGCAGAAAACTTCCATTTTGGATGTATCGCGAACGGGCCCGGCGGCGGGATCACGTATGAAAGTGGTGGAGAGGGCTGGATTCGAACCAGCGTAGGGCGAAGCCCGGCAGATTTACAGTCTGCTGCCTTTAACCACTCGGCCACCTCTCCAGGTGTTGCCACGCTGAGACCATCCGGGGGAAGGTCGAGCATGGCGGGCAGGCCGCGCCAATGGCGGCCCGTAGGGCTGCTGTCAACCGACGTGACACGCCTACTGTCGCCGCCTCGCTAACGCTCGGCGCGCCCCAAATTCCATCAATCCCCCGGATTGTTGGAATTTGGAGCGGGTGAAGGGAATCGAACCCTCGTATTCAGCTTGGAAGGCTGCTGCTCTACCATTGAGCTACACCCGCCCATCAGCGCTGGGCCGGGCGCCTTTGCCATTGGCCGGCGCGCTACGTCAATGGTCAGCCGCCGGCCCGTGCCGCCAAAATCGCTCCCGATGCGATCACTGAAGCGGCTACCAGCAGGATCAGCAAGGCCATGAACCCATTGCCTTCCCTTCGATCGGAGACCGCGCGCTCGTTAAGATAGAAGCGGCCGTCGACCGTCTTGACGACGGTGCCACTGGAAAGCGCCTTGTCCAACAGCTTTTGCTGCTTCTCATTAAGGTCCAGTGAAATGGCCGCGGAGGCGCCCAGGGCCTTCGCTTCCTTGAGCCGGGTTTGGATAAACTCCTCGGACTCTTCGTCGTTCGATGCCACCTGCAAGGCTGCGGTGATTGCCGGATTGAACATCCTTCAACTCCTTGAACATCATCCTAACCATCAGGTTCGGCCCTGCCAACGGAACGACTCAGTGGCCTGTCGATTGAATCCGCGGCAATTCGAAGATGGAGACGATGAATGGCGGCGCGGCCCACGTGGCGAGGGGTGATCAAGCTGGCGCTGGTATCAATCCCGGTCGAAATCTATCCGGCGACCAAGGCTGGCAAGTCGATCGCCTTCCACCAGGTCCACGAGCCATCCGGGCAGCGTGTTCGCTACGAAAAGGTCGTGCCCGGGATCGGGCCCGTGGATCGCGACGAGATCCTCAAGGGCTACGAAGTCTCCAAGGGGGAATATGTGCTGCTCGACCCCGAGGAGATTGAGAAGGTCAAGTTGGAAAGCCGCAAGACGCTCGAGCTGACCCAGTTCGTCGAGCTGTCCGACATCGATCCCATCTATTTCGACAAGCCATATTACGTCGCGCCTGCAGACGACCTCGCCGAGGAAGCGTTCGTAGTCATGCGCGACGCGCTCAAGAAGACCAAGAAGGTCGGCATTGGCCAGCTTGCCATGCGCGGCCAGGAATATGTCGTCAGCCTGAAACCCTGCGGCCGCGGCATGGTATTGGAAACTCTTCGTTATGCCGACGAGGTTCATCGTGCGGCGAGCTATTTCCGCGACATTGGCGATGCCAAGCCCGATCCGGACCTGCTCGACCTGGCCGAGACGCTGATCGAAAAGAAGACCAGCGAATTCGATGCCAAGGAGTTCGAGAACCGCTACATTGATGCGCTGAAAAAGCTGATCGCCGAGAAACAGAAGAAGAAGGGCAAGCGGGTCATCCAGGACGATGAGCCGGATCGGATCCCGAAGGGTTCCAATGTCGTCGACCTGATGGCTGCTCTGAAAAAGAGCCTCGGCGACGACAAGAAACCTGCTGCGCGGCGATCTTCCGCAAAGCCGGCGCCACGACGCGCTCCGGCGAAGAAGGCCGCGACCCGGGCACGCAAGCGGGCCTGAGCCATGGCCCGCAAGCCCAAGCTCGATATCGCGACATACAACCGCAAGCGCGACTTTTCGAAAACCGGGGAGCCACGGGGCCGCAAGCTCAAGGGGAAGGGCGACAGCTTCATCGTCCAAAAGCATGATGCCTCGCGGCTGCATTGGGATTTTCGGCTCGAACTAGATGGTGTGCTGAAAAGCTGGGCGGTGCCGAAGGGGCCATCGCTTGCTCCGGAAGACAAGCGACTCGCGGTCCGCACCGAGGATCATCCGCTCGACTATGGCGAGTTCGAGGGCGTCATCCCCAAGGGCGAATATGGTGGTGGCACCGTGATGCTATGGGACCGGGGCCACTGGGACCCGGAGCCCGGCAAGGACCCCAGCAAGACCATAGAGGAGGGCCATCTGCACTTCACGCTCGAAGGCGAGCGGATGAAGGGTGAGTGGGTAATGTTCCGGCTGAATGGCAAGCCCGGCGAGCGGCAGGAACCGTGGATGCTCAAAAAGGTCGACGACGAATTCGCCAAGCCCGACGAGGGTGATGCACTGGTCGAACATTGCGTGACCAGTGTCGCGACCGACCGCAGCATGGCCGAGATCGCTGCCGGCGCTGACGTCTGGCACAGCAATCGCAAAGCTACCGGCAAGACGGGCCGCGCCAAGCGCAAAGCCGGCGTTGGTCCCCCAAAATTCCGGCCACCCCAGAAGGCGACGTTGGTCGATGCCGTTCCAAGCGGCAACGACTGGCTGCATGAGTATAAGTATGACGGATACCGGCTGTTGATCGCTACGGCTGGCGGCGCCGCGACCGCATGGACGCGCAACGGCAACGACTGGACCGACAAGTTCCGCTCGATCGTTCGGGCAGCTGCGAGGCTTCCGGCCGGCTGCTTGATCGACGGCGAGGCGGTCGCGCTCGACAAGCAAGGCAAGCCGAGCTTTCAATTGCTGCAGACATTGCTGAAGGGCGGCGATGGCGATCTCGCCTTCTATGCGTTCGACCTGCTGGTTGATGAGGGCGAAGACATAACCGCCCTTCCCAACATCGAGCGAAAGGAGCGATTGGCCGCGCTGCTCAAGGCCGCCAGCCCGCCGATCCTCTACGGCGATCATGTCATCGGCAAGGGAGAAGCCTTGTTCGACGCTGTTTGCAAGGAGGGCGGCGAAGGGATCATCTCCAAGAAGGCCAAGGCCCCGTACAAGGGCACGCGGACGAAAAATTGGCTGAAGACAAAATGCATCCAACGCCAGGAATTCGTGATTGTCGGCTGGCAGGACAGCGACAAGCGGCACGGATTTCGCTCATTGCATCTCGCGGCGCAGGAGGGCCGAAAGCTCAAATATGCCGGCAAGGTTGGGACCGGCTTCGATTTGAAGACGATTCACGACCTTGCCGATCGAATGCGGCCGCTTGAGATTGCTGAGCCTGCGGTCGAAGTGCCTCTCACCGCACGGCGCGGCTCGCATTGGATCGCGCCCAAGCTAGTCGGCGAAGTTGCGTTCACGGAGTT
Source organism: Sphingomonas brevis (assembly GCF_023516505.1). Lineage (NCBI taxonomy): Bacteria > Pseudomonadati > Pseudomonadota > Alphaproteobacteria > Sphingomonadales > Sphingomonadaceae > Sphingomonas > Sphingomonas brevis. Next base: position 2,553,878 of record NZ_JAMGBB010000001.1, read on the forward strand.
CACCAGGGATGCTACGCTCCGCCACCCGAGCTTCGTCGCGCTGCGCGAGGACAAGCCGGCCAGGGAGGTGGTGCTGGAAAAGCCCGAAAAGCTGTCAAAGGTTACGGCCAGGGCCAATACGACCAAGCAGGATTCAACCAACCCCTTCGGCATAAAGATCAGCAGCCGCGACCGCGTCATCTATCCCGAGAATGGCCTGACGAAGGGGGATCTCGCCGACTATTATGCGGCGATCGAAGGACTGATGCTGGTCGACATGGCCAAGCGCCCGATCAGCCTGGTCCGTTGTCCCCAGGGCCGGGCCAAGGAATGTTTTTTCCAGAAGCACGACAGCGGCGCGATGGGCCCGCACGTCAAACATGTGCCGGTCGAAGAAAGCGACGGGGAGGTCCAGGACTATCTATATGTCCAGGACGCGAAGGGCATCCTCGCCTGCGTGCAAATGGGGACGATCGAATTCCATGGCTGGGGCAGCAGGGCGAGCAAGCTGGAATTTCCAGACCGACTGGTGTTCGACCTCGACCCCGACGAGGGACTCGATTTCAATGAAGTGAAAACTGCCGCCGTTCGGCTCCGTGCGTTGCTGGCCGATTTGGGCCTCGTCACCTTCCCGATGTTGACCGGAGGCAAGGGCATCCACGTAATTGCGCCGCTCGATGCAACGGCAGATTGGCAAAAGGTGAAAAGCTTTGCCGAACGGTTCAGCCGGGCCGTCGCAGCGGCCGAGCCGGAAATGTTCACCGCCAATATCCGCAAGAATCAGCGCAAGGGCAGAATCTTCCTCGACTGGCTACGAAACCAGCGCGGGGCGACGGCGGTAATGCCTTTTTCGGCACGCGCTCGTGAAGGTGCTCCAGTGGCGGCGCCGATCGCCTGGGAAGAGCTCGACAAAATCAGGAGCGGTGCCGCCTATTCGATCCGTGACGCAGATGAACTACTAGATCGCGCCGGCTCGAAGCTGCTGGCAGGCTGGGGTCAGGCCAAACAGAAACTACCAAAAGCCTGACTTGGCTTCATGGCTGGTGCTGCTTAGCAAGTGAGCATGCGCCCGCTCCTTATTTCCTCAGCCTTTCTCCTCATCGCCGCCGCGCCTGCGCCGGAGGCCTCCCTCTGGAAGGAGCAGGCCGCCCGAGTTTCAATTGTTCGCGACGACTGGGGCATTGCCCACATCGAAGGTCCGACCGACGCCGATGCGGTGTTCGGCATGATCTATGCGCAGGCAGAGGATGATTTTCCGAGGATCGAGGCCAATTACCTTACCGCGCTGGGCCGGACCGCCGAAGCGGATGGTGAGGGCGCTATCTGGCAGGATTTGCGGGTGCGGCTGTACGTTAGCGAGACAGAGCTGAAGGCGGATTATTCGGCTAGCCCTGATTGGTTGAAGAAGCTGATGGATAGTTGGGCCGCAGGCCTCAACTATTATCTTGCAACGCACCCGACGGTGAAACCGCGGGTGCTAACCCGGTTCGAACCGTGGATGGCACTGTCATTCACGGAAGGCAGCATCGGCGGCGACATTGAGCGGATCGATCTTCAACAGCTTGAACGATTTTACGGTGGGACCGCGAAGACCGCGGCGGTGCCGTTCGACCCCGACCCGCGCGGCTCCAACGGCATCGCCATTGCTCCGGGGCTAACCAAGGACGGCAAGGCGCTGCTGCTGATCAATCCGCACACCAGCTTCTTTTTCCGCGCGGAGCAGCAGGTCACCAGCGGGCAGGGACTAAACGCCTATGGCGCAGCGACCTGGGGACAATTCTTCATCTATCAGGGGTTCAATGGCCGGGCGGGGTGGATGCATACCTCGAGTGGCGTCGACAATGTCGATGAGTTCGCTTTCGATGTGAGCCCGGGCAAGCAGCCCCGCTACCGCTACGGGAATGTCTGGCGGCCGATGTCGGCGCGACCGGTCACGATCCGGTACCGTCTGGCCGATGGCAAGCTGGCCAGCCGCAGCTTCACTAGCTGGCGGACTCATCGCGGGCCAATCGTCAGGGCTGAGAATGGCCGCTGGATCGCTTTCGCGATGATGGATCGGCCGGTCCAGGCTCTGCAGCAAAGCTTCTTGCGGACAAGGGCGACCGATTTGAGCTCGTTCCTCAGCGTTGCCCGGCTTCAGGCCAATAGTTCGAACAACACAATCTATGCCGATGCCGATGGCCGCGTCGCATATCTTCACCCGCAGTTCGTGCCGACCCGAAATGACCGTTTCGATTACACGAAGGTGGTCGATGGCAGCGACCCGGCAACCGATTGGGGCGGCCTGCATGGGCTGACCGATTTGCCGAGCGTGATCAGTCCGCCCAATGGCTGGGTCACGAACAGCAACAACTGGCCCTATTCGGCTGCTGGCGCCTTCAGCGCCAAGCCGCAGATGTTTCCCAAATACATGGATAGCTTCGGCGAAAATTATCGGGGAATTCATGCGCAGAAGCTGCTTGAAAGGAGCCGCGGCTGGACCTTGGAGGGGCTGCAACGCGCGGCATATGACAGCGATCAGCCGGGCTTTGCGGTGCTTGTGCCGCAACTGGTTGCCGCCTGGGACGGCTTGGCGGAGGGGCCGCGTAAGGAAGCGCTCGCGGAGCCGGTCAATAGCCTACGCCAATGGGATTATCGATGGAGCGGCCAGTCGGAGGCTCAGAGTCTCGCCATCTTCTGGGGCGAGGCGCTGCGCAAGGCATTGAACGCGCCGGAAAGCGAGCCAAGCAACAAGGTGATGATGCGGCTCGGCCGCGACACTAGCGCCGAACAGAAGCTGGCAGCATTGGAACAGGCGATTGCGCGACTTCAGCGGGACTTCGGAAATTGGCAGGTGCCGTGGGGCGAAATCAACCGCTACCAGCGCATTTCACCGGCAATCGCCCAGCCGTTCAGTGACTCCGCGCCCAGCCTGCCGGTGCCGTTCGCCTATGGCATCTACGGATCGCTCGCGTCGTCCAACGCTGCGCCGCGCAACGGGTCGAAACGCTGGTACGGGACCAGCGGCAACAGTTTCGTCGCGGTAGTCGAATTCGGCGACCGCGTTACAGCCCGGGCGGTAAGCACCGGGGGCCAGAGCGGCGATCCGTCGTCAAAACATTTCAACGACCAGGCCGGCCGCTATGCTGCCGGCGACTTGCGGCCGGTCTATTTCTATCCCGAGGACCTGCTGGGCCATATCGAGCGCCGTTATCACCCGGGAGAGTGAGCGATCACCCGGCGAATTTGTCGGTAGCGCGGATCAGGCCGTCGAGCACTCCCGGTTCGCTGTACAAATGGCCACCGTCGGGGACGATGTTGAGCTCGACTTCGGGCCACACGCGCTTCAGCTCCCAGGCGGCGCGGGGCGGAGTGCAGCAGTCGTGGCGACCCTGGACGATGACACCCGGAATGCCGCGCAGCTTCTCGGCCCCCTTTAACAACTGTCCTTCCTCAAGCCATCCCTTGTGCAGCATATAGTGGTTTTCGATGCGGGCGATGGCGATGGCATGTTGGTCCTCCGTGAACTCGGCCATCATCTCGGGATCGGGAAGGAGCGTGACGGTCAACCCCTCCCATTTGCTCCATGCCTTGGCTGCCTCGAGCTTCGTTGCGAAATCATCCGATGTCAGCAGCCGGCGATAGGCGCCGACCAGGTCGCCGCGCTCCTCCTGGGCAACGGGTGCCAGGAACTCGTCCCAGCCTTCGGGGAACAGCTCGGAAGCGCCATAGCGATAGAGCCAGTCGAGCTCGCTCTGCCCGAACAGGAAGATACCGCGCAGCACCAGCTCGGTCACGCGCTCGGGATGGGTCTGGGCGTAGGCAAGGCTCAGCGTCGAACCCCAGCTTCCGCCGAACACCAGCCATTTCTCGACGCCGCACATTTCACGCAGGCGCTCGATGTCCTCGACCAAATGCCAGGTGGTGTTGGCGTTGAGATCGGCATGTGGCGTCGAGTTCCCCGCGCCGCGCTGATCGAACAGCAGCACATCATATTTTGCCGGGTCGAATTGGCGGCGGTGGTTCGGGCTTATGCCTCCGCCCGGGCCGCCATGCAGGAACACCGCCGGCTTGGCCCCCGGCGTCCCGCTGCGCTCCCAATAGAGCGAATGGCCATCGCCGACGTCGAGCATCCCGGACGCATAGGGTTCGACTTCAGGATAAAGGGTGCGGCGCTCGGTCATCGGCATCTCCGGAAAATATGCGCGGCTGCCCTACCGTATGGCTGAGGTCTTGGCGACTAGGGTTCGTTGGTAAGGCCGATCAGCTCGCGAAATGCCGCCCTCGCCGGAGCGACGCAGGCGCGCACATAGGCGAACTGTTCGTTGGGCAAGGTCGAAAAGAAGTTCATCGTCGCATTGGCTTCGAATAGAATCATCCTGCCGTCGGGCATGATTCCGAAGTCGAGGCCGAAGAAATCGAGATCGACGCGTTCGCGCATCGCCACCAGCACTTGCCGGATGTCCGCTGAGAAGGCTCCGTCTGGCTGGGCAAACAGCGCCTTTTCTTCCGCCAGCAAGTCGGGTCGATCGGCCATGAACCGGATGCCGTCCTTGTTGTGGACGTTCCAATGGTCGGAAACAAACATGTGTCTGAAGATGGTGTGCGGGCCGATGAACCACACGCGATACTTGCGATATAGACCATCACCACTTCGATAGTCGACAAACTGGGTCGCGAAGAATTCGGCGCCGCCGGCCATTGCTGCGATCAGTTGCTCGAGGTCGTCGACCAGGGCCTGGGTGGTTCCCAAATGAGTTCCCGGCTGGCGCAAGATCAGCGGAAACTCAATGCCCGCCCGTTCCAATGCATCCACGATACGGGCCGGGGCAGCCAATCCCTTCAAACGAACAACCTTTGGCGCCAGCAGGCCGGGAATATCAGCAAGCCGCTTGGCCATTTGGTCGCGGCTCGACCGAAGCACGGCCTCGGGTCGGTTGATCACCTTCCCAGGCACGCCGCGCAACAGGAGGCGGAGGACTTCAAGCACCTTGTCATTGCGCTCGGGCTCGGTGATCAGGTTCAGGATGTGGCGGTAGGGCGTAAGGTTGGGCCGCCGCTTCTGCCGAAGGAATTGGCGGGTAACCTGCAGTCGATGGTGCGGAGTGGCAGGGTCGATCAGCTCGAACAGGTCCGTGGACCCGTCTAGCCTGACTCGTCCGTGCCTGGCTTTGAACTGGTCTTCGCGATCGGCGCCGAATGCGAGCAGCAACTTGGCGTCGGTGATCGGAAGCGAAGTGGGCATGGCGCCACGATAAACGAACGGGCGGCGAGTTGAAGCCCGCCGCCCGTCTGAAGTTCGAAGTGTCGACCTTTAGAACTTGATGCCGGCCTCGATGCCGAAGATCCGCGGCTCGTTGACCATTCCGGTCAAATTGTTGAAGTCGATGCCGCTGACGGCGCTCTTGTCGTTGTTGATATTCCGGGCAAAGGCGGCAATGTCGTAGCGATCGGTCTTGTAGCCGATGCGCAGGCCGCCCTCGAGCAAATGGTCGTCCGAGAATTCGACCGACTTGTAGAGGAAGAAGTCGACCTTCGAGCGATAGTACCAGTCGGTGAACACATAGACCGAACCTGGGCCAACCGGATGCTCGTAACCCGCGGTCCAGTTGAGCGTCCATTTGGGCGCCTGAGGCAGTGAATTGCCGTCGATCGATGCAATCCCCGGCGCGATGATCGGATCGGTTACCGTGCAAGGGGCGCCGCAAATCGCAACGCCGAGGCCCGGAGAATCGATCTTGGTGTAATTGTAGCTGACGCCGGCGGTCAGGGTCAGGCCAGTCGCCGGACGTGCTTCGAGCTCGGCTTCGACACCGTGACCCTTTACATGGTCAGCATTGAGCAGGGTAGTGAAGTTTGAAGCGCCGCCAACCGCGGTCAGCTGAAGATCCTTGGTGTCGAAATAATAAGCCGTCACGTTCAAGCGCAGCAGGCGGTCGAGCAGGATCGACTTCAACCCGGCCTCGTACGACATGGTCTTCTCGGGGTCGGCGACCGAAATTTCGCTACCGAACAGCAAGCGTCCCTGCAGAGAAGGCGCCCGATAGCCCTTGGCAACGCGGGCGAACACGTTGACGTCCTGATTGAGTTCGTAGATCGCGCTCAAGTCCCAGGTCAGAACGCTGGCGCTGACTTTCTCTTCGACCGGGTCGACTGGGAAGCCCGGGAAGAATGGGCGCGTGTCGAGCGGCCGGGCTGCCACCATCTTCCGCTTGTCGTGATTGTAGCGGGCTCCGGCCTGGACGGTCAGACCATTCTCAAACTTGTAATTGACGGATCCGAAGATCCCCAGCGCCTTGCTTTCCTGGCGCTGCGTCGCAATGGCCCAGACGGTCGTTGACTGTGGTCCCGTAAAATCGAAGGATTCAATGTCGAGATCTTCGTCAAAGTAGAAAATGCCGGCCTGGTAGCCTAGGCCAGTGCTATTGTTCGACGCGATCCGCAATTCCTGGGTGAACTGGTCAAGGCTCGGAACATTGTCCTGCGTATGCGCGGAGAATGGGATGGTTCCCGGTCCGCCACCAGGGCAAAATGGCCCTACGTTGCAGCCAAAGCCGCCATCAATGTCGCCACGGCTGGTGAGTTCGCCATTCCAATAGCTGGTGACGGAATAAATCGTGGCCGGCCCTAAATCATATTCGATGGTGCCGGCGGCATTCCATGTCTTCAAATGCTGGAAGTTGATGCCGTCGGCGCGGACTTCGTCACGATGGAATTTGCCGCCTGCATCGCCGTTCTCGTCAATACCGACGAGATCGTTGGAGCCCGTCGCGAACAGGTTCGCCCGGAAGATGCGGGCGTTGCCGTCCATGTTGCGATATTGTCCAGACAGCCGAAGCGTAAGATCCTCGGCCGGCTTCCACATGATCTGACCACGCAGAGCGCGATCGTTATAGCCCTCGAGATCGTTGTCGCCCGGCTCGTCAAGATTGTCGATCCAGTCGCTGCGGTGCTGCCAAAGGCCCGACAGGCGGACAGCGAACTCGTCGCTCGACTGATAGCCGACCGCGCCTTCGGCGTTGATCGTATTGTAGCTGCCCCAGCTGATCCGCGCATAGTTGCGACCCTGGCCGGGCTTAACCGAATCGAACTTGACGATGCCGGCCGGCGTGTTGCGGCCGAACAACGTGCCTTGCGGTCCGCGGAGCACCTCGATCCGGTCGACATCAAATGCCGGGAAACCCTTCAGGATCGGGTTTTCGAGGACGACATCGTCATAGACCAGGCTGACCGGCTGCGATGCGTTAAGGTCGAAATCGGTATTGCCGAGGCCGCGGATGTAGAAGCGCGGGAAGGTGCGTCCGTATGAGCTTTCAATGTTGAGGCTTGGGACGCGTCCCGACAGGCCGCGGATGTCGGCACCGCCGGTATTGATCGCCGCCAGTGTCTCGTCGCCGATCGTCGCGACCGACAGCGGAATGTCTTGCAGGTTCTCGCTCCGGCGGGTGGCCGTGACGACGATCTCGCCAACCCCGCCAGTCGGCTCCGCCGCAGCCTGCGTTGCATCGGCGGCGGGCGTGTCGGTGTCACCGGTTGCCTGGGCGAATGCCGGCGTGGCGAACAGGGCGAAGGCGCTGGCTGTGGCCAACGCGATGAGCGAGGTTTGCGAGGTGCGGCGCATGGGCGTCTTTCTTGAAAAGGCTTTTGGACGGGCCTTTTCTCTCGCCCCGCCCCCCTATGCCTTGGCGCCTCTACGCGTGCTTACAGCCGAGTCAATGTGACGGGGCCGTTACGCGATTTTTTCACGAGCGTTGCGGCGGAATCGCCACAGAGATCAAAAGCTGAACTCGCCGTAGACCTGGCTCACATCGCCGTTCCACTCGCCATGGTAGCGGTCGAGCATCTTCTGAGCGAAAGTCTTGCCGCTGGCGACCACTTCGCGCAGCGGATCGAGGAAGCCGCCCTCATTGTCTCCGGCGGCGTTGAGTTCGGCCCGCTCGGTCAATCCCGCAGACGCGATATCGAGCACTTCCGCTGCCAGGTCGCGAACATTGCCACCGCCGGGAACCGGGGTGTCGAGCGCCTGGCGCGGGACCGCGTGGCGAAGCGTTTCGCGTTCCTCGATCGACCAATGCTTCACGCGGTCCCACGCAGCATCAAGCGCGGTCGAGGAATATAGCAGCCCAACCCACAGGGCGGGGAGGGCGCAGATGCGACCCCAGCGGCCGCCGTCGGCGCCGCGCATCTCAAGGAAGCTCTTCAGGCGCACTTCGGGGAAGGCGGTCGAGAGATGGTCGGTCCAATCGGCGATTGTCGGCTTTTCGCCCGGCAGGACGGAGAGCTTTCCATCCAGGAAATCGCGGAAGCTGAGCCCTGCTGCATCGATATATTTGCCGTCCCGGAAGACAAAATACATCGGCACATCGAGCGCATAGTCGCAGTAGCGCTCGTAACCGAACCCATCCTCGAACACGAACGGCAACATTCCGGTTCGCGCGGGATCCGTATCCTCCCAGATGTGGCTGCGGAAACTCTGGTAGCCATTAGGCTTGCCTTCGGTGAAGGGCGAGTTGGCGAAGAGAGCTGTCGCGACCGGCTGCAGAGCCAGGCCAACCCGAAACTTCTTCACCATATCGGCTTCAGATGAATAGTCCAGATTCACCTGTATGGTACAAGTCCGAAGCATCATGTCGAGGCCGAGCGTACCGACCCGGGGCATGTGCCGGAGCATGATCTCGTACCGGCCCTTGGGCATGATCGGCAGGTCGCTTCGCGCCTTGTCGGGCCACATGCCGAGGCCGAGGAATCCGAGGCCGAGCCGGTCTCCGACCGCCTTGACCTGTTCGAGGTGCCGGCCGCTCTCTGCACAGCTCTGGTGAAGATCCATGAGCGGCGCGCCCGACAGTTCGAGCTGGCCGGCTGGCTCCAGGCTGATGGTGCCGTCCACGCCGGTCAGCGCGATGATCTTGCCATTTTCCTCGACCGGTCGCCATCCGAACTCGGTCAGGCCGACAAGCAGATCGCGGATGCCGCCGGGCTCGTCCCAGCTCGGTGCGCGGTGATCGCTCAGCCGATAGACGAACTTCTCATGTTCGGTGCCGATCCGCCACGCCTCGCGCTGCTTCTCTCCGCCCTGAAATACGGAGAGTAGATCGTCGCGGCTTTCGATCAGCGGGCTCGCCGAAAGGTCGGTGCGGGTAGTCATGCGGCGGCGGGCTTAGCGGCGCGGCGGAACCCGCGCCAGCCCTTCCTGCTTATGGTTGGCCCAGCCGGGCTTATTGCCAATCTCCGACAGCGGCCATCCAGGCGGCGACCGCAGCCAGTGCTGCGGTTTCGGCGCGAAGGATGCGTGGGCCAAGGCTGACCGGCAAGGCATTGGGCGCGGACCGGATCGCGGCCGCTTCGCCGGGGGTGAAACCGCCCTCGGGCCCGACGAGGACCAGCGCCGGGCCGGGCTTGAACGCTTTGGAAGCGGCCTCGCCGCCGGTTTCGTCGGCAAAGTAGAGCGTGCGGGCTGGGTCGCGCACCTTGAGAAAGCTGTCCAGCTTCATCGCCTCGTCGATGTCGGCCAGCGCGGTACGGCCGCACTGCTCGGCCGCCTCGATGATGTGAGCGCGCATCCGGTCGAGATTCAATTTGTCGACGATCGTCCGTTGGCTGACAACGGGAAGCAGGCGCGCGACACCAAGCTCGACCGCCTTTTCGACCAGCCAGTCGACCCGGCCTTTCTTGACAGGTGCGAAGGCCAGCCAAAGGTCCGGCACCGCCTCTTGCGGACGAGTCGGCTCGTCGACCAGTAACGTCATCCGTTTCTTTCCGGCCTCGGCGATTGCGGCTAGCCATTCCCCGGACATCCCGTCGAACAACAGCAGTTGGTCGCCTTCCTTGAGGCGCATGACATTGCCAAGATAATTGGATTGGGCAGCGTCAAGCTCGACCCTCGCGCCGGCGCCGAGCGGCGCCGCGACATAAAGGCGTGGCAAGCTTTTTGGCGGCCAGGCGGGAGTGGCGGGCATTTCCCTCACTATCGTCTTTCCCGCGGAAGCGGGAACCCAGATTTTTCTTTGCTCGCGCTAGGTCCCATGATGAAAACCAGGGCCATGTGGGGCATGGTCCGTTTTCATCATTTCGCGGCGATGACGAAGCGGGTTAGTTAGACCCATGCCCATCGACCTCATCTGCCTCGATGCCGACGACACGCTCTGGCACAATATGCGTTTCTTCCACGAGACTCAGGACGCGCTGGTGCGGATGCTTGAGCCGTTCGCCGACGCCGGCATCGCCCGGTCCGCACTGGAAGCTTGCGAGATCCGTAACCTGAACCTGTTCGGATACGGAGCCAAGGCATTCACCCTGTCGATGATCGAGACGGCGCTGGAGCTTGGCGGCGATGAGGTGCCGGCCTCCGTCATCCGCGACATATTGGATGCGGGTAAAGCGCTTCACGCCCATCCGGTCGAGCTGTTCGACGGCATCGAGGAGACGCTGGTTGCGCTCTCCGACCGGGCGCGGCTGGTGCTGGTGACCAAGGGCGACCTGTTCCATCAGGAGGCAAAGCTCGCCGCATCGGGGCTCGGCGACCATTTCTCGGGCATCGAGATCGTCAGCGACAAGCAGGCCGCCACCTTTGCCGGAATTTTCCAGCGCAACGGGGTCGAACCGTCGGAAGCGCTGATGGCCGGGGATTCGATGAGATCCGACGTGTTCCCGGCACTCGAGGTGGGTGCCTGGGCGGCCTATATCCCGCAGCCGCTCGGCTGGAGCCATGAGCAGCGGCCCGCGCCTGCCGACCATCCGCGCTTCATCGAATTGCCGTCGCTGGCTGCGCTGGTGAACTGGCTCGATCGCGCCGAGGCGGCGTGACGGACCTCGTTCCGGATAGCGAGCGGACGGGACTCATCGGCGCATTGCCGACGGCAATGCGGCCCTACGCATCGCTAATGCGGATCGATCGGCCAATCGGAACCTGGCTGCTCTATTGGCCCTGCGCCTGGAGCGTGGCGCTCGCTGGCGTGCAGGGCGAGTGGATACTCTATGGCTGGCTACTTCTCGGGGCCTTTGCAATGCGCTCGGCGGGCTGCGTCTATAACGATATCGTCGATCGCGACCTCGACCGGCGGGTCGAGCGGACCCGGCTGCGGCCGCTGGCATCGGGGCGGGTCTCTCCCGCGGCGGCCTGGGTGCTGGCCATTGGACTGTCGCTGATTGGCCTGGTCGTGCTTCTACAATTGCCGCGGGTCGCCCAGGCCGTCGCGCTGATCAGCATTTTCCCGGTCGCGGCCTATCCCTTCATGAAGCGCATCACCTGGTGGCCGCAGGCCTGGCTCGGGCTGGTGTTCAGCTGGGGCGCGCTGGTCGGGTGGCCGGCCGTAACCGGAAGGTTCGAGCTTCCCGCGCTCGTCCTGTGGCTCGGCAGTATCTTCTGGGTGATTGGCTATGACACGCTTTACGCGATCCAGGACATCGAGGACGACGAGCTGGTCGGCGTAAAGTCGAGCGCTCGCGCACTGGGCTCGAACGCCAGGATCGGTGTCGGAGTCTGCTATCTTCTGGCCGTGGCCGGCTGGGCGGCTGCGCTCTGGCTGGTCCGGCCAGACTGGTTCGCCCTGTTGGCCCTGTTGCCCGGCGCAATCCATCTTGCTGTTCAAGTCGCCAGGGCCAATCCCAACAATGGAGCCAAGGCGCTCGCCCTGTTCCGGTCGAACCGGTTCACGGGGCTTCTTCTGTTCGCCGGCTTCCTCGTCGTCGGCTTGTCGTCGGCCGGTTGAGCGCCTAACCGCACCGCCATGCTTTCCCCCGCAGCTGCCCGTGACCGGGCCGTCTCACTCATCGAACAGGCACGCAAGCAGGGCGCCGATGCGGCCGATGCAGTCTATGTCGGCGAACGATCGCAAGGCGTCAGCGTCCGTCTCGGCGCGCTCGAGGATGTCCACCGCAGCGAGGGCGAGGAAATCGGCCTTCGGGTGTTCGTCGGCAAGCGGAGCGCAACCATCGCCTCGTCCGACCTGTCGCCGGATGCGTTGGCGGCGCTGGTCGAACGTTCGCTGGCGATGGCCGGTGAAGCGCCCGAGGACCAATATGCTGGGCTGGCGCCCGAAGAACTTCTGTTCCGGGGCAACCCCATCGACCTAGATCTCGATGACGGCGGCGATCCCGACCCCGCCGAGCTAAAGCAGCGGGCGCTGGCCGCGGAGGACGCCGCTCGATCGATTGACGGCGTTACCAACAGCAACGGCTCCAGCGCCTCGGCGTCGGCCTCGATTTTTGCGATCGCCACCAGCGCCGGTTTCTCAGGCGCGACCCGTGCAACCGGCTACAGCAATTCGGCGAGCGTGGTCGCCGGGGAAGCGGGGGCGATGCAGCGCGATTATGCCTGGCACTCCGCGCGTCACTGCGACGATCTTGAAGCGCCCAATGAGATTGGCACCCGCGCAGGTGAGCGTGCCGTGGCGCGCCTTGCGCCGGTCAGCATCAAGGCGGGCCCAATGCCGGTGCTGTTCGATCCGCGAGTCGCCACGACCTTGCTTGGTCATTTCGTCGCCGCGATCAGCGCCGCCGCAATCGCCCGCCAATCGAGCTTTCTGCTCGACGCGCTCGAAACTCAGCTATTCGCCCCTGGAGTCACCATCCATGACGATCCGTTCCGTCAGCGCGGCCTCAGAAGCCGCGCATTCGACGGGGAAGGGCTGCCGGTCAAACCGATGGACCTGGTCAGTGACGGGGTTCTGACGACATGGCTGGCGGAAAGCGCGTCGGCACGCCAGCTCGGGATTGAGCCCACGGGCCATGCGGTGCGCGGAGTGTCGGGTGCTCCGGGCGCGGGGCCTTCCAATCTTTATTTCCAATCCGGCAAACGTAGCCGCGAAGAAATGATTGCCGATATCAAACATGGCATCCTGGTCACCGAGCTGATCGGGCAGGGGGTCAACGGGGTTACCGGTGACTATTCGCGCGGGGCTGCGGGCTTCCTGATCAGCAATGGCGAAATAGGTCCGGCAGTCGGGGAGATCACCATTGCCTCGAACCTCAAGCAGATGTTCGCGATCCTGGAGCCCGCTAACGACCTGCGTTTCCGGCGCGGCGTCGACAGCCCGACGCTACTGGTGCCGCAAATGACGGTGGCAAGTGGCTGAAGCCTAGTCGTCGTGATGCTTCTGTTGGCCCGGCGGACCTTCGCCGGGTGCCCAGAAGACGTGGGTGACCTTCTTACTCTTTGCCAGTTGCTTGACGAAGACATCCGGGCGGCCCTTGCCGTCATAGTGTATCGCCGAGCCCCATTCCGCCGGGCTGTCGCCAGGCTCATTTTCCAATCCGGGCGGCGTCGTCGGCGCCCGGCCCGGAACGCGCGCGCCGAAATTCGTGGTCTGCGCCGAGGAAGTGTTGGTTGAATCGACGTGCGAGTAGATCGCGGCCAGCTGGTCATAATCGTGCTGGTTCGGATGCATGTTGCTGGGCCCATAGGCTCCGCCGCCGTCGGGATCATTGGTATAATCCATGCAGCTGCCCAGATTGGGCGGATCGAACTGCTCGTTCTGGTGGGCCAGCCCGAAATCATGTCCGATTTCCTGGCAGGCGACGAGCGCGCGCCAGGGTGCAGTATTGTACGGCGCCAGGTCGTGATAGCTGTCGTTAAGCTTGGTCGTGGCCTGGGTGATATGGCTGCCATTTAGCCAGATGCTGGCGATGCCAAGCCAGCCGCGCTGTCCATAGGCCGCGTTGCAGACCAGAATTTTGCCCGGGATCGCGGTACATTTCTTGGCAATGACGCCGGTTGCGGCCTTCTGCGTCAGGCTAAGCACAGGGGATTGTTCCCAGTCGCTGACCGACGTTCCGACGGAGGATCCCCATTTCGAAGTCGTGATCGCCGTCATGACGTCCAGCTTGAGGGGATTGCTGGTCCGAGCCCAATGATAACCGCCCCAACTATGGTTGGCGAATGCGGGATTGAGAGCCACCACCGCGCCCGACAGTAGCGCGGCACGCACGATCAGTCGTTTCATCGCTTGCCCCTCGGCCGGTGAATGACCCCTGCGCCGCCCTGACCGGCCCCCGATAGGCCGCGCATCCGAGCGGAAGGTCTGCCGAATCTACTTTTGAGTCAAGCGACTGGATTTAAAGGAGCAATTCCCAGTTTTGGGATTTCGATCGCCGGACAGCGGTCCATCACCACTTTGAGCCCCGCCGCTTCCGCGCGGGCGGCCGCGGCATCGTCGACCACGCCAAGCTGCATCCACACCGCCTTGGCCCCGGCCGCGATGGCCTGATCGACCGCCTCGCCGGCAAATTCCGACCGGCGGAAGATGTCGACGATGTCGATCGGCTCGCCGATCTGGGCAAGCTCGCGCCAGACATATTCGCCGTGGATATGCTCGCCGGTGATCTGCGGATTGACCGGGATGACCCGGTAACCTTGGCCCTGGAGAAAGCTCATCACCCGGTTCGACGGGCGATTGGGCCGGTCCGATGCCCCGACCATCGCAATGGTGCGGGCGCCAAGCAAAAGCTCCGCAATATCCCCGTCGGCGGTCAGCGGCATGGCAGTCCTCCTGAATGCATCAATGCTTCAGGTGGCAACTTTCTCCAGCTCTTCAAGCAGGCGGCGGGCCAGGGCTGCAAAGGCGTCGGCGGCCGGTCCGTGCTCGGCAGCCGGCGGCCGGCCTGCGTCAGAGGCCTCGCGCAGGCTGGGCGAAAGCGGCAGGCGACCAAGAAAGGGAACGCCCAATTTGGCAGCCGAAGTCTCGGCACCGCCGTGCCCGAAGGGATCGCTGCTCTCACCGCAATGTGGGCATTGGTAGCCGGCCATATTTTCAATCACGCCAAGCACCGGCACGCTTGTCTTGCCGAACAGGTCGATCGCCCGCGTTGCATCGATCAGTGACAGGTCCTGGGGCGTGGAGACGATCACCGCGCCCGCGGGCCGCGACTTCTGGACCAGCGACAGCTGAACGTCGCCGGTCCCCGGGGGCAGGTCGATCAGGATGATTTCGGTATCGCCCCAGTCGCCCTCAACCAGCTGATTGAGTGCGCCCGACGCCATCGGGCCGCGCCACGCCAGCGCCTGGCCGGGGGGCACCAACTGCCCGACCGACAGCAGCTTTACCCCCTGGACTTCGATCGGCACCAGCTTGTCATTCTCGGCGTGGGGCTTTTCGTTCGTTCCGAGCAGCGTCGGCTGCGACGGGCCATAGATGTCGGCATCGACGATCCCAACCTTCCTGCCCATCCGCGCCAGGCTTATTGCGAGATTGGTCGTGAGCGTCGACTTGCCGACGCCGCCCTTGCCCGATCCGATCGCAATATAGGTTCGGCCGGGTTTGGAAGCGGTCAGTGCTACCCGGGCTTCGCGAATGCCGGGCAGCGACACAGCTCCGTCTTTTAGCCTTTTTTCCAAAGCGCTGCGTTCAGGATCATTAAGTCCTGACGCATCCGCAACGATTGTTACAATGTCGCCGACCAGCTTTCGAGACCGGATTCGGTCCGCGTCGGGCAGATCGTCCAAGCTATTTAGAAGTTCGTCAGCGGCCATGTCGGGCGCCCTTAATCGCCTTTTCGACAGGCGGCACTGTTTTTCGGCGAAACCCTACTTATTATGGGGCCATGTCGATTTTATCCGGGTGGGGCGCCCGCGGGCGTGCCTTTTTCAGCGACAACAAGGGTCCATGGGGTTCGCCTCCGGGCTCTGGCGGTGACGATCCGCCTCCCGGCGACGAGCCGGCAGGACCCTGGGGCGAGCCGCCCAAGAAGCGAGGAGGCCGTCCCGCGCCGGTGACTTCGCTCGACGATTTCCTGAAGCGCAGCCGGGGGCGGTTGGGCGGCGGAGGACCCGGAGGCGGCGGCATCAGCTTCGGCGGCCGGCCAAACGGATCGCTGATATTTTGGGCCGCCGTTGCCCTGGCGGCGCTTTGGATGCTGGTGACCACAATGCACCGAATTGCCCCGGAGGAGCGCGGGGTTGTGACTCGCTTCGGCCGTTACAGCCATACGCTGGCGCCCGGTATAGGCCTGACGCTGCCGTCGCCGATCGACCGGGTGCAAAAGGTCAACGTCGGCGAGACCCGTAACATCGACATCGGTTCGGCCGCCGAGGAAACGCTGATGCTGACCGGCGACCAGAACATCATCGACATCGCCTACCAGGTCCGCTGGCTGATCCGCGACCCCGAGCAATTTCTCTACGAGCTGGCCGAACCCGAGGAGACGATCCGGCAGGTGGCGGAAAGCTCCATGCGGCAGATCGTCGCCCAGGTGACCCTGCAGGACGCGATCGGCGTCAAGCGCGGCGACATCGAATCGCGGGTGCAGGAAGAGATGCAGCAAACCCTCGACGGCTATCAGTCCGGAGTGGTGATCCAGGGCATCGCAATTCGCCAGGCGGATCCGCCGGCGGCGGTCAATGACGCCTTCAAGGAGGTCAATGCCGCCCAGCAGAAGGCTCAGAGCTATATCAACCAGGCCAATGCCTATGCGCTGCAGTTGCGGCAGAAGGCGCAGGGTGACGCGACCGCGTTCGAGAAAGTTTACGAGCAGTACAAGCTGGCGCCGGGGGTGACCAAGCGGCGCATGTATTATGAAACGATGGAGCGAATCCTGCAGAACGTCGACAAGACCATCGTCGAGACGCCGGGGGTGACGCCTTATTTGCCGCTCGGCGAACTTCGGCGCAGCACGCCAAAGGCGACCGAGCAATGACCGACGCCATTCGCCGCCATCCGATCATGTCCCTGTTGATCGGCTTTTTCCTGCTGATGACTTTGGTCAGCAGCATTTCGATCGTGCCCGAGACCAAGCAGGGGATCATCACCCGCTTCGGCAAGCCGGTCCGGATCATCAACCGCTACAAGGACGGCGCGCAGATCGGGCAGGTCGGCGCCGGCCTGGCCATCCGGATCCCGTTCGTCGATCGCATCGACTGGATCGACAAGCGCGTCCGCGATATCGAGATGGACAAGCAGCAAGTGCTGTCGACCGACCAGCTACGGCTCGAGGTCGACGCCTTTGCCCGCTACCGGGTGGTCGATCCGCTGCGGATGTATATCCGCGCTCGCTCGACAGATCAGTTCGAACGCTCGCTGGCGCCGATCCTCGGATCGCAGCTACGCAATGAACTGGGCAAGCGGCCGTTTGCCTCGCTGCTTTCGCCGGAGCGCGAAGGCGTGATGGGCAATATCCGCCGCGGGCTCGATCGGGTCGCGCGTCAATATGGCGCCGAGATTATCGACGTGCGTATCAAGAAAGCCGATCTGCCCGACGGAACCCCGCTCCAGTCGGCGTTCGACCGGATGCGGACCGCAAGGCAGCAGGAGGCTCGCTCGATCGAGGCCGCCGGCCTCAAAAATGCGCAGATCATTCGCGCCGAGGCGGATGCGGAGGCAGCGAGGACCTATGCCGCAGCGTTCGGCAGGGACCCTGAATTCTATAATTTCTACCGGGCAATGCAGAGCTATGAGACGACCTTCCTGGGCGTCAACGGAAGCAAGCCTGCGGCAACCAACATAATCCTGTCGCCCAACGATGAATATTTGAAGGAATTTACTGGACGATAGGAGCCAGCCCTGTTCAATTCGCGTTCATGCGCTTGACCTAGCGTCGCCGCGGGATGCGAAAGCCAAGCGAGGAATGTAAATGAAGCCGACTAAGGAGTTTCGACCCGTGCGTTATGCCTATGGGGTCGCCATGGCCCTGCTGCTCGGAGGAACCGCATTTTCGGTTGCGACCGGCGAGGCTGGAGCTCAGGTGGCGCAGAACGCGCCCTCGACGATCGCCCCGCGGGCCGGCGCGCCGACATCGTTCGCCGACCTTGCCGCGCGGCTCGCGCCAGCGGTGGTCAACATTTCGACCAAGCAGCGCATCCCGGTCCGCCGCCAGGTCGACCCGTTCGAGGAATTCTTCCGCCGCTTCGGCGGCCAGGTTCCCGACAGCCAGGGACAAGGGCAGGGCCAGGGGCAGGGGCAGGGCCAGGATAGCCCGCAGACCCGTGAGGCGGGCTCGCTCGGCTCCGGCTTTCTGGTGTCTCCGGACGGCTACATCGTTACCAACAACCACCTTATCCAGGGCGTCAACGGCACCGGCACGGTCGATAGCGTGACTGTGATACTGGCCGACCGCCGCGAATATCCGGCCCGGATCATCGGCCGCGATACGGCATCGGACCTCGCCTTGCTGAAGATCGAAGGATCGAACCTGCCGTACGTCAACTGGGGCGACTCACGCCAGGCGCGGGTCGGCGACTGGGTCGTCGCCATTGGCAACCCCTACGGCCTTGGCGGCACGGTTACGGCGGGCATCATTTCCGCGCTCCATCGCGGGATCACTGGCGGCGGCGCCTATGACCGCTACATCCAGACCGATGCCAGCATCAACATGGGCAATTCGGGCGGACCGATGTTCGACATGTCCGGCAACGTCATCGGCATCAATTCGGCACTGATCTCGCCGACCGGCGCCAGCGTCGGCATCGGCCTCGCCATCCCCGCCGAGGCGGCCAAGCCGGTGATCGATTCCCTGCGTCGCGGGCAATTGCCACAGCGAGGTTATTTGGGCGTCGGCCTCCAACCGCTCGACGAGAGCATCGCCGACAGCCTGGGCCTGCCGAAGGACCGGGGCGAGCTGGTACGTTCGGTGGTGCCCGGTCAGGCCGCCGCCAAGGCCGGCCTGCAGCAGGGTGACGTGATCCTGCGGGTCAACGGCCGTGATGTCACGCTGGACGAAACCGTTAGTTACATCATCGCCAATACGTCGGTCGGCAGTCGGGTTCCGCTGGAAATCATCCGCGATGGACGTCGAATGACTCTACAGGCGCAGGTCGGTCAGCGGCCGACCGAGGAGGACCTCGCCAAGCAGTCTGGCGGCGGCCAGGACCAGGACCAGGCGCTGGGCCAGGAATCGCCGGTGGCGCCGGGAACTGCTCTCGGCTTATCGCTACAGTCAGTTAATCCGCAGATCGCGCGGGCGCTCAGCCTGCCCGAAACGCTTCGCGGCGTAGTGATCACTTCGGTCGACCCGAACAGCGACGCCGCGGAGCAGGGCATTCGCCGTGGCGACGTGATCCTGTCGATCAACCGCCAGCAGGTGACCACTCCAGCAGCGGTGCTTGCGGCAGTCGACACGGCGCGAAAGGCCGGCCGAGTAAGTGTTTTGGTACTAATCAAGCGCGGCACCGCACCGGAAAGATTTGTGGGGATCAAAATCACAAATTAAGTAAACTGTTTGGCAGGTCGGCGTTAGAACAGCCGGCCTGCCTTTCGTTATTGAATATTATCCATGTTCGAATGCTGCCGTGGCTCTACGGAATCCTTACCCAAATCGGTTTGTACGATTAATGCGGGCTTGTAGTCCGGCCGAACTGAGCGTGAAATCGGCTCGTCGTTGCATGATTTTGAGCTTGTTGGCGTCGAGGCAGTACAACTGCACACTCCAGTAAATAGTAAAACACAGCTGTTTGGACATCTGAATACAGTTCTGGCATTTGAGGAACTTGGAAGAAACGCAATCATTGTAGCGAGTGCTAGATATCCTGGTGTACGCATCGAACGCTCCATTTTGGCATTTCGGCAAATTGAATATTGGCAATTGCTGAGCTACTGTCGCCATCCAAAATGGCGAAGAGTCCATCGCGTTGCCCTTGTGGCCCGAACAGACGCCCGAAGCGTTCTTCGGGGTCGCCATTAGCAGTCGGTAAAAGCCCGTCTTGTTGCTGACACTCCTTCGGCCTAGTTACTGCTGCTTGGCTTGAGGGAGTCTCGTAACCGCATGGCTAGTAATCCGACGACGAGCATCTTCATCGGCGCGGGACCGGGCGGCGCAAAACCCCAGCAACTCGAGCTGAAGCGGGCCAACCGCCACGGCCTGATCGCCGGGGCTACGGGCACCGGCAAGACGGTCACGCTGCAGGGCATTATCGAAGGCTTGTCCGACGCCGGCGTGCCGACGTTTGTCGCCGACGTGAAGGGCGACCTTGCCGGCCTGGCCATGCCCGGCGCCGCGACCGCCAAGCCGCACGAGGCCTTCACCGCCCGGGCACAGGAAATCGGCTATACCGACTGGTCCTATGCCGGTTACCCGGTCCAGTTCTGGGACTTGTTCGGCGAGGCTGGGCATCCGGTACGCACTACGGTCAGCGAAATGGGGCCGTTGCTGCTGGCGCGGCTGATGAACCTCAACGATGTCCAGGAAGGCGTTCTCCAAATCGCCTTTACCGTCGCCGACAAGGAGGGGTTGATGCTCCTCGATCTCGACGATCTGCAGGCCATGCTGGTCAGTTGCGGCGAACGGGCCGACGAGCTGACGCTGGAATATGGCAATGTTTCGAAGATGAGCGTCGGCGCGATCCAGCGCTCCCTGCTCCAGCTTCGGGCCCAGGGCGGCGACCATTTCTTCGGCGAGCCGGCACTCGATCTCGAGGATTTCCTGAAGCTTGACGAGGCCAATAAGGGGATCATCAACGTCCTCGCGGCCGACAAGCTGATGTCGTCCCCGCGGCTCTATTCGACCTTCCTGCTGTGGTTGCTGTCCGAGCTGTTCGAGCTGCTTCCCGAGGTTGGCGACCCGGACAAGCCCAAGCTCGCCTTCTTTTTCGACGAAGCCCATTTGCTGTTCGAGGATGCTCCGCAGGCGCTGCAGGAAAAGGTCGAACAGGTCGTCCGGCTGATCCGTTCCAAGGGCGTTGGCGTCTACTTCATTACGCAAAACCCGATCGACATCCCCGACAAGGTCGCGGGACAGCTTGGCAACCGGGTGCAGCACAAGCTCAATGCCTTCACGCCGCGCGACCAGCAGGCGGTCAAATCGGCGGCCGACACCTTCCGGCCCAACCCGGAAATCGATGTCGCCAGTGCGATCACCGAGCTCAAGATCGGTGAGGCGCTGGTGTCGCTGCTGTTGCCCGACGGGTCGCCGTCTCCGGTCGAGCGCACGCTGATCAAGCCGCCGCGTTCTCGGGTAGGGCCCCTGACCGCGCAGGAGCGAGCGATCCTGATCCAGACCGACGTGATCGGCGCCAAATATGACACGCTGCTCGACCGCGACAGCGCTGAGGAGATATTGAAGGCCAAGGGCGATGAGGCGGCAGCCGCGGCGGCCAAGGTCCAGGCCGATACCGAGGCGCAGAAGGAGGCAGCTGAGGCCGCGCGGCAGCAGGCGATCGCCGACAAGGCAGCGGCCCGGGAGCGCGTTGCCGCCGACCGGGAGGCTGCACGCCAGCAGCGCGAGGCCGACCGGCTTGAGGCCCAGCGGCAACGCGAGTTTGAACGCGAGGAGGCCCGCCGCGCCCGCGAAGCTGCCAAGCCGACGATGGCCGACAAGATGATTCAATCGGCCGGCCGCTCGATTGCCTCGTCGGTTGGGCGTCAGCTCGGCAATTCGCTGCTCCGCGGCATTTTCGGAGGCTTGCTACGTGGCCGCTGACGCGCCCTGCCTCGACGTCCGGGACCTGGAGCGCGAATGGCGCGACGCGCTGATCGCGAAGGATGAGGATGTCCTCCGCCGCCTGATCCATCCGCAATTCAAGCTGGTCGGAGTTCGTTCGACCGGTTCGGTTGCGGTCGACCTGCCGCAATGGATTGACGCCCTCAATCGGATGGACATTGCCAGCCTTGAAGTGCGCGTTACGGAATGCGTGGCGCTTGAAAACACAATCGTCGCCACGGTCGATGCCCAATGGAAGGTTCGCTACCTTGGACAATTGATCGACGAGCGCGTGCTCCTGACCGATGTCTGGGTGCGCGAGGGTGAAACGTGGCGGGTTATCCGTCGCCACAGCTCGCCAGTGCCCGCCGGAGTGAAAATCGACTGACAATTTCGCGTCACGGTTGATTTTTTGTTGGGATAAGCCATTCTGCCAAGACGTTGATATGTCCGTAAGAGGGGACGGGTATGATCGCGTTTGTAATAGCGCTTGCCCTGGCAGCGCCCAATCCGGCGATAATCGACGCTCCGCGCAAGGCATTCCAGGATTGCCTTCGGAGCTTTGAAACCAACCAGCGCCAGGCAAAGGTTGCCGCCGATAGCTATTCGACGGCCGTCAAGTCGGCCTGCCAGCCTGAAGCAGCGGCCCTGGAAGACGCGCTGGTCAAGTTCGACACGGCAATGGGAACAAAGCGACCGGCAGCACTCGCCAACGCCCAGCGCGACGTCGAAGATTATCGGCTCACCAGCGACGAGCGATACCGCGACCTGATGTCCAATTGAGGTTGGCGGGATCGGGCGCTAGGCTCGGGCGATGAATGTCGCCACGCCTACCAGATGGACGACCGTCGCCGAAGCCGGACTGGATGAACTGGTCACGCTCCGAAGGGCGATCCACGCCGAGCCGGAACTTGGGCTTCATTGCCCGCGAACGACGGAGAAGCTGAAGGCGGCGCTTGCCGGCCTTCCGCTTCAAATCAGCGACAGCCAAAGCACCAGCGGCTTCATCGCCCGGCTCGACGGCGCCAGGCCCGGCAGGACCGTGCTGCTGCGCGGCGATATGGATGCGTTGCCGATCGTCGAGGAAACCGGGCTGGACTTTGCTTCGCATCTGCACGGGCAGATGCATGCCTGCGGCCATGATGCCCATTCGGCGATGCTGGCCAGCGCGGCCCGGATCCTGTGCGGCCGCCGCGACGAATTTGCCGGTACGATCCTGTTCATGTTCCAGCCCGGCGAAGAGGGGATGCACGGCGCACGGTATATGATCGACGAGGGTCTGCTCGACGATCCCGCGCCGGAGGCCGCGTTCGCCCTGCATGTCTTCCCAAATGCGCTGCCGGGAGGGACCATTGCCTGCCGCCCCGGCGCCATGCTGGCCTCGGCCGACAAGGTCGGCGCGATGATCAGCGGAAAGGGCGGTCACGCGGCCATGCCGCATGATGCGATCGATCCGGTGCCGATAGCCTGCGAAGCCGTGGTTGCCCTGCAATCCTACATTGCGCGGCGGACGACCTTCACCGATCCGGCGATCCTGTCGATCACCAAGATTTCCGCCGGTTCCGCACATAATGTCATCCCCGACGACGTCGAGCTTCTGGGCACCATGCGCACGCTTTCGACCAAGATGCGCCAGGCGCTGGGAGAGGCGTTCGAGCGGATCGTTACCAAGATTGCCGAAGCTCATGGGGCGTCCGCGGGGGCCTGGATCGAGGAAGGCTATCCGCCGACGATCAACGACCCGCGCGCGGTCGCCATGGTTCGCCAACTGACAGCCGAGGAATTTGGCGAAGCCGCCTATTTCGACATGCCTGCGCCAATCATGGGCGCCGAGGATTTCTCCTATGTGCTGCAAAAAGTGCCAGGAGCGATGGCGTTTCTTGGCGTCGCACCGCCGGGGAGCGATGCCGCCGAACGGGCACCGCTTCATAACCCAAGCATGATGGTGGACGAAGCCGTGCTGCCGCGCGGAGTTGCCATGCACTGCGCCTTTGCGATGCGTTTTCTGGAAAGAGGGTGGGAATGATTTTGGCTGCATTGTTGCTGGTCGCGGCTGACGCGCCACCAGCCGGTTTCTATGTTTCCAACCAGATGGAAATCGGCGCCGCTCTGGAACTCGATTCCGATGGCAAGTTTCAATACCAGCTGGACTATGGCGCGGTGTCCGAAAGTGCCGAGGGCAGTTGGTCGTCGGATGGCGCAAACGTCTACCTGACCGCGACCAAAATGGTGGGTGCCTACAAGTCGCCCAACTTCACCCGGCAGCCGCTCAAAATCGATGGTGACCGGTTGCTGCTCAGCCGTTACGACACAGTAATCCGTTTCGAGCGCGAGGAGCTTCCCGCGCCCGCCAACAAGAATAAGAATCTGGAGAAGTAGGGATGGCGAGCTCGGCAGCAACGACCAGCGGCATCAAGGAACTCACCCTTCGCGGGATCATCCTCGGCGCACTCATCACCGTCGTGTTTACCGCCGCCAACGTGTACCTCGGGCTCAAGATCGGCATTACCTTTGCGACCTCGATCCCGGCCGCGGTAATTTCCATGGCGATCCTCAAGGCGTTCCGCGACGCGACCATCCAGGAAAACAACATCGTCCAGACGATCGCGTCGGCGGCAGGCACGCTGTCGGCGATCATCTTCGTGCTGCCTGGCCTGATCATGGTCGGATGGTGGACCGGCTTTCCCTACTGGCTGTCGGTGGCGGTCATCGGGATCGGCGGCATTTTGGGCGTGATGTACTCGGTGCCGCTGAGGCGCGCATTGGTCACCGGCACTGACCTGCCCTATCCCGAGGGCGTCGCCGCGGCCGAGGTGCTGAAGGTCGGCAGCGGCGTCGGCGGCGCCGAGGAAAACCGGCGCGGGCTGGTGCTGATCGGCGGTTCAACCGTGGTTGCCGCGCTCTATTTCATCGTCGCCAAGACACGGCTGCTGACCGATACCGTCGGCAAGGTGTTCAAGGTCGGCACAGGCGGCTCGGCGATTTCAGCCAGCCTGTCGATGGCTCTGATTGGCGTCGGACATTTGGTCGGCGTGGCAGTCGGTGCGGCGATGGTGGTCGGAATGTTGATCACCTGGGCAGTCATCGTTCCGCACTGGACCCAGGATGCCGGATTCGCCGCCCAGATCGGCGGCGACCTGGAGGCGCTGGTCAGCGCGGCATTCCGGCAGAAAGCCCGGATGGTTGGCGCCGGCACCATCGGCGTTGCCGCGATCTGGACGCTGCTGAAAATTATCGGCCCGATCGTCGCGGGCATTCGCTCGGCCCTGATCGCCAATCAGGAGCGCAAAGCCGGACGCGGCGCCGAGCTGCCGCTCACCGAGCGCGATATTCCGATCGGCATTGTGACCGGAACCATCCTGCTGTCGATGATTCCCATCGGCCTGCTGCTCTATGCCTTCGGCAACACGGCGCCCATCTCGGCCGAACCGACCACAACTATCATCGTCAGCGTTTTCTACGTGCTGATCGCCGGCGTGGTGATCGCTGCGGTGTGCGGTTACATGGCCGGCCTGATCGGCGCGTCGAACAGTCCGATCTCCGGCGTCGGAATTCTCTCGGTACTGGGCATCTCGTTGATCCTCGTCGCGCTGTTCCCGGGCGTGAGCGGCGACGAGACCAAGGCCCTGGTCGCCTTCGCCCTGTTCGTGACGGCGATCATCTTCGGCGTCGCCACCATCTCCAACAACAATTTGCAGGACTTGAAGACCGGTCAATTGGTCGATGCCACGCCGTGGCGGCAGCAAGTCGCGCTGGTCCTCGGTGTGGTGTTCGGAGCGCTGGTCATTCCGCCGATTCTCGACCTCCTCAACACCGCCTTCACATTCGAAGGAGCGCCGGGCGCGAAGGCAACCGCCTTGGCAGCCCCGCAGGCAGCGATCATCTCGACGATCGCGCAGGGCGTGCTCGGCGGCAGCCTCGACTGGAGCCTGATCCGCCAGGGTGCGATCATCGGTGTCGTCGCTGTGATCGTCGATGAGCTGCTGAAACGTTCGTCGGGCAAGCGCCTGCACCTTCCGCCGCTGGCGATCGGAATGGGCATTTACCTGCCGCTGGAAGCGGATTTGCTGATCCCGCTCGGGGCCGTGCTGGGATGGTTCTACAATCGCTGGGCAATGCAATCCAAGAGCCCGGCCTTCGCCGAACGGATGGGCGTATTGATGGCGACGGGCCTCATCGTCGGTGAGAGCCTGATGGGCGTGGTGTTCGCAGCGGCCGTCGCCGGGGCGGAGAAGGCCGGATCGCCCGATAGCGCCAATGTCTTCGCGCTGGTCGAGCCCTATTCGTCCGTGATGCTGGTCAGCATGGTTGTCTTCGCGGCGGCCATCGGGGCGCTTTATTACTGGACCAAGAGCCGGGCGACGGATGCGCCCGCCCCGGGCGACTCCGCATTCCCGCCGACAGAGGCTACTGTGCGCTAGTTACCCAGCACGGCAGCGCGGAGGGCAGCGGGGGCCAGCGGAGGCGCGCCGCCTTCTGCGTTGCGGATCAGCTCGACGATCCTGCCGTTGACCGGTGCCCTGATGCCCAGCCGGTCGGCCAGCTTGACCAGTTCGCCATTGATATAGTCGACCTCCGTCTTCCGCCCCGCCGCAAGGTCGTCGGCCATCGAGGAGCGCGCCCTGGCGTCGATCTTCCACGACTTCATGAAAATGTTGCGGAACAGCCAGTTGGGCGATCCGATCACCCAAGGCAGCAGGCCGGGGCCGACCGCGCCGACCTTGGCAGGTTCGATCCCGGCGCGCCTCAACAGGCGCAGACCCTCGCGCTGGCAGGCGGCGACCACCCGACGGTAATCTCGCTCGCGCAACTGCTCGATCAGCGTCCGCCCCGACAATGCATTGACTGCATTGTTGAGGTTGATCAGCAGCTTGCCCCAGGCAATGCCTAGCATATCATCCGACAGTTTCAGGGCGGCGGGAGATTGGCCGATAGCGGCTGCGAGGCTGCGCGTTTCGGGACAGTCCTCGGCGTAGAGTACGCCGGCGACGCCCTTGTGGAAGCGGCCATCGCCTAGGTAAGCAACATTGTAAGGCACCATGCCGCGGACAACGGTAAAGCGGTCGCCCAGCAAACGTTCGAGAACGTCGACGTTGCTTATGCCGTTCTGGAAGCTGATGACGGTGGTGCCGGGCCTGCCATTGGTCGCGATTTCCCGGGCAGCGTCGGCGGTTGCGCCGCTCTTGACGCAAAGTGCGATTATATCGGCGCTGGCCAACGTATCGGGCCGGGTACGGTAGTCGACCCGATCTGGCGGCAGGCTGGCGGCCCAGCCACTATAGTCCGACAGGGTCAGGCCATGGTCGGCGATGTCGCGGTCGAAACTAGGGCGGCCGATGAAACTGACGTCGAGCCCGGCGGCCTGCCAACAGCCGCCGACAAAGCAGCCGATCGAACCGGCGCCGAGGACGGTGACCCTGCTCAGCCGCGGCCCCGGTAGGCGGCCACGCCCTGGTCCGGCAACCATAGTCCTTCGGGCGGCGGGCCAGATTGCCAGAAAACGTCGATCGGCATTCCGCCGCGCGGGTACCAATAGCCGCCGATCCGCAGCCATTTCGGCTTCATTTCCAAGGCAAGACGTTGGCCGATGCCAACCGTCACATCCTCATGAAAGCCGCAGTGGTTGCGGAACGATCCGAGGAACAGCTTGAGGCTTTTGGATTCGACGATGGTCTCATCGGGCGCATAGTCGATGACCAGATGCGCGAAGTCCGGCTGGCCCGTGACCGGGCAGAGCGAGGTAAATTCCGGCGCCGCGAACCGCACCAGATAGAGCGAGCCCGGGCGCGGGTTGGGCACATAATCGAGCTCGGCTTCCTCCGGTGAGGCGGGGAGGGCACTGGCCTGGCCGAGATGTTTTGGAGGCGTGGACATGCGGCGCCTCTTAGTCGCTGACGGCGCATTCGGGCAACGCCCAGTCGATCGGGGCGAGACCGTGGCCCTCCAGGAAGGCGTTGGCCTTGGAAAAATGCCTGCAGCCGAGGAAGCCGTTGTGCGCCGACAGCGGCGAGGGGTGCGGCGCCTTCAGGACCAGGTGGCGCGACGTATCGACGAAAGCCGCTTTCTTCTGGGCGTAGCTTCCCCACAGCATGAACACGACCGGCTCCTGCCTGGCGTTGACCAGCCGGATGACGGCGTCGGTGAAACGCTCCCAGCCGCGATCGCGATGCGATGCGGCCTGGCCCATTTCAACAGTGAGCACGCTGTTCAGGAGCAGCACCCCCTGCCTGGCCCAATGCTCGAGAAAGCCGTGGGCGGGCGCGGGAATTCCAAGATCGCTCAGCAGTTCCTTGTAGATGTTGACCAGGCTCGGCGGGGGACGGACTCCGCCAGGCACCGAAAAGCAGAGGCCATGCGCCTGGCCGGGGCCGTGGTACGGATCCTGGCCGAGGATGACGACCTTGACCTTGTCCAGCGGGGTCAGGTCGAGGGCTCGAAACCAGTTGGAGCCGGCAGGGAAGATGTGCTTCCCGGCCTCTTTTTCCGTCAGGAGGAAGCGCTTCAACTCGGCCATATAAGGCTGGTCGAACTCGGTCTGGAGCGGCTCCAGCCAGCTGGAATCAAGCTTGATGCTCATTCAACCGTCATTGCGAGGGCTGGAAGCCCGTGGCAATCCAGAAACCCGCTGGACTGCTTCGCTCCGCTCGCAATGACAGGAATAGGGACTATGGACACGCTGGTGACCACCGAATGGCTGGCCCGCAACCTCAATCAAGCCGACATTGCGATTGTCGACAGTAGCGCCTTCCTGCCCACTGATGGCCGCAATCCGGTCGCCGAATTCGCCGAGGCCCATATTCCCGGCGCCCGCTTCCTCGACATCAACCAGGTTGCCGACCGGTCAAGCCCCACGCCGCACATGCTGCCCAGCGCCGCCGAGTTCGGCGAGGCGATGGCGGCGCTGGGCGTTGGCCGCGACGACCGGATCATCGTCTATGACAATAGCCCGCTCCGGACCGCTGCCCGCGGCTGGTTCATGTTCCGCCACTTCGGTGCGGAGCGGGTCGCCATTCTCGACGGCGGTTTTCAGAAATGGCGCAGCGAGGGCCGGCCGGTCGAAAGCGGAGAGGCGACACCTCGCCAGGGGCGGTTCGATGCCCGGGAACAAAGCGGCGAAGTGATCGCCAAGCAGCAGATCATGGCCGGCGTTGAGATGCCGATACTCGACGCACGAGGGAAAGCGCGGTTCGAGGGGAGCGAGCCCGACCCCCGGCCCAATGTCGCCACCGGCCATATTCCAGGAGCGAGGAATCTGCCGTTCTCCACTTTCTATCGCGAGGACGGCACGCTGAGGCCGGATAGCGAGCTGCGCGAAGCGTTCGACGCACTGCGCATCGACCCCGAGGCGCCGTTCATCGCCAGCTGCGGATCGGGGGTGACCGCTAACTCGATCATCTTCGTCGCCCACCGCCTCGGCGGCCGGCACGGTAAGCTTTATGATGGCAGCTGGAGCGAATGGGGGGCTGACCCCGAAACTCCGAAAGCGAAGGGTCCCGCCTAGAGGCTGAACAGTTGGTCGATCGAACCGATGCCGTCGCCCAGTTCGCGCTTCAGTCGCTCGATCGCGGCCGGATGGGGCTCCTTGCCGGCTTCCTGGCTGCGCGCGACCAGTTCCAGGCCCGCGGCAGCCGCGGCTGTGACCTTTGCCGAGCGCGCATCATAGACACGCTGCTTGGCGGGCGAGGCGGCCGGCCAGCCGGCGGCCAGCTTGGCCTCGGCCATGCTGTCGGAGGCTTCGTCCCCGGCATATTGCTCGATGCAGGCCAGTGCCTGGCGGATTGAAGCAAGCCGCGCGACCGCTTCGGCATAGGGCCCAAGCGCTTCCGCTGCCTGCATCTCCTGCGCCGTCTCGGGCGATTCGGGGATGAAGTGAATCATCCGACCCATTTGCCATGAGACGGTAAATCTTCGGTGAATCATTCCATTTGAACGGAAAAGGTTTACGCCGCGGTCGCCGTCTCGATGTCGCGCAAAATCCAGCCGCGTTGCGGGATCGTCTCAATGAATTCCGCTCCGCCGCTGGCCGAACGCAGCTTCTTCCTGAGCTTGGAGATGAACACGTCGATGATCTTGGGCTGCGGCTGGTCGTCGGCGCGGCGGTAGAGATGCTTCAGCAGCATCTGCCGGGTGACGACATTGTTGCGGGCAAAGGCCAGCAGCTCGAGCACGCGATATTCCATCTCGGTAATGCCGATCGGATGGCCATCGATGCGGATCAGCCGCTGGACGGGATCGACCGCCAGCCGGCCACCGCACAGCGTTTCGGGCAGTTCGCTGCCGCTGGCCTTGAGGCTGGCGAGCAGGCGCGAAGCCGCTTCCTCATTGTCTTCGGCCGACAGAGTGACCGGAGAGCCGATCAGCAGCTGCTGGATCTCGGCCAGCGACTGGTGAGCTTCCTCGACCAGGCGCGTGCCTTCCTCGAACCGGCGGCGCGAGCGGTCGAGCATCGCTTCAATCTCGACCAGTCGGGCAGATAGATTGTCCGAACTCATGCTCCCCCTTCCGTAGCGGCTTATTGGCCGGGCGTCTGGGCCGACGCCTCCGCGGTGCTTGATTCCGGCGCAGACAGGATCGTCTGCGTCGTCTGTCCCTTGTCGACCACCCGGGTGTCGGGGTCGCCAACGGTCGATCGGACGCCGAGCGCTGCGCGGTCGCGTCCGGCGCGCTCCAGCACCGAGGTTTCGGTCGCGCTGCGGGGAGCCGGGCCGCCAAACAGCGCCTCGACCGCCTGGGTCTGCGCGTCCTGCGCCGACATGCTGACGGTGCCAGACACCGGCGGGGTCAGCGAATAGTCGGGCGGGATGACCAGCGGCGCGTTGCGGGCAACGGCGAACTCATCGAGCTTGCTGGGCTTGTTGCCGCCAAAGGCGCCGCAGCCGGCCAGCAGGATCGCCGGGGCGATGAGGATCAGGGCTTTACGCATGTTCGTTCGTTCCTTCAGGCGCCTTCTCTCGAAGCAGGAAAGCGCGGAGCAGCAAGATGACGACGCCAATGCTAATCGCCGCGTCGCCGACATTAAAGACATAAAAGGGCCGCCAGCTACCAAAATGCAAGTCGAGGAAGTCGACGACATAGCCGAATTGCACCCGATCGACGATGTTTCCCAACGCTCCGCCGAGGATCATCGCCAGCGCCAGCTGGTCGCCGCGCTGCTCCTCCTTGCGAATCCACCAAGCGACGCCGAGGGCGATGGCGGCAGTGACCGCGACCAGCAGCCAGCGGTGTGTGTCGTTCTGCGCCTGGGCGAGGCCGAGGCTGATGCCGTAATTGTGGACGCGGGTGAGGTCGAAAATCGGGATCAGCTTCAACTGCTGCCCCTCAAGTACCAGCCCGAGCGGGCCCGTGACGAACCATTTGGAAATCTGGTCGGCCGCGAAGATGATCAGCGCGAACAGATAGGCGCTTGCCCGGTTACCCATTCACCACCTCGTCGCAACGCGCGCACAGATCTCCATCCTGGCTGACCTCGGGCAGAAGCCGCCAGCAACGGCCGCATTTGTGGAAGCCCGATTTGGTCACGGCCAGCGCATCGCCCCGCTTCACTGACGAGACGATGAACAGCTCGGCGAGCAAGGCCGGATCGGCGTCGCTCGGCACCGTCACCTGGGCTTCCAGGCTGGAACCGATCACCTTGTCGCGGCGCAGCGGCTCAATCGCCTCGGTAACCTGTTCGCGAAGGGAGCGAAGCTCGCTCCACTTGGCGAAAAGACCCCTATCCTCGCGCCAATCGGTGTCGATCAGCGGCCATTCGAGCAAATGGACGCTGCCCGAGTCGGGATAGCGCGTGCCCCACACTTCCTCGGCGGTGAACACCAGCACCGGCGAGGCCCAGCGGACCAGGGCCTCGAACAGGATATCGAGCACGGTGCGATAGGCCCGGCGCTTCGCGTCCGAAGGCGCATCGCAATAGAGGCTGTCCTTGCGGATATCGAAGAAGAAGGCGCTCAAGTCCTCGTTGCAGAAATCGGTCAGCGCGCGGGTGTAGTCGTTGAAGTCGTAATCATCGACGGCCTTCCTGAGGCGCGCATCGAGCTGGGCGGTCAGCGCCAGCATGTAGCGCTCCAGCTCGGGCATTTCCTCGGGCCGCACCCGCTCTTCCGCGCTGAACCCGTCGAGGGCACCCAAGAGATAGCGGAAAGTGTTGCGAATTTTGCGATATTGGTCGCCGACGCCCTTCAATATCTCGTCGCCAATGCGGTGATCTTCGGTGAAGTCGACCGACAGGGCCCACAGGCGGATGATGTCGGCGCCGTTCACCTCCATCACCTTCAGCGGGTCGATGGTGTTGCCCAGGCTCTTGGACATTTTCATGCCCTTCGAATCCATGGTGAAGCCGTGGGTCAATATCTGGTCGTAGGGCGCGCGGCCGCGGGTGCCGCAGCTTTCCATCAGCGACGACTGGAACCAGCCGCGATGCTGGTCGCTGCCCTCCAGGTAGAGGTCAGCCGGCCAACGCTGTTCGGGCCAGTGGCCGCTTTCCAGCGTGAAGACATGGGTGCAGCCGCTGTCGAACCAGACATCGAGAATGTCGGTGACCATCTCATAGTCGGCGGCCTTGAAGCCGTTGCCGAGATAGTCCTGGGCGCGGACCTCGTCCCACGCGTCGACGCCTTCGGCCCGGATCGCGGCGACGATCCGCTGGTTGACGTCATGGTCGACCAGCAATTGCCCGGTCTTCCTTTCGACGAACACGGCGATCGGCACGCCCCAGGCGCGCTGGCGGCTGAGTACCCAGTCGGGGCGGCCCTCGACCATCGACCCGATGCGGTTGCGGCCCTTGTCGGGGACGAAGCGGGTCTCGGCGATGGCCTTCATCGCCAGCTGGCGAAGGGTCGCATTTTCGTCGTCAGTCAGGTGTGCGCCATTGACCAGCGCGCCGCCCTCATTCTCCCACCTTTTCTCGGCGCGGGTCTTGGCGTGCTGGTGGCCAAGCGGCTTGTCCATGGCGATGAACCATTGCGGGGTGCAGCGGTAGATGACCTTGGCTTTGGAACGCCAGCTGTGCGGATAGCTGTGCTGGTAATCGGTCGAGGCGGCGAGCAGCGCGCCCGCCTCGCGCAGGTCCGAATTGATCGGGCCGTCGGGCGCGTTGAACTTAGGGTTGATCACGCTGCCCTGACCGCCAAGCCACAGCCAATCCTCGCGATACTTCCCGTCGCCCTCGACCGCGAACACCGGTTCGATGCCATTGGCCTTGCACAGCTCGAAATCATCCTCGCCATGGTCGGGCGCCATATGGACCAACCCGGTGCCGCTGTCGGTGGTGACGAAGTCGCCGGGCAGGAAGGGGCGGGGCTTGGCGAAGAAGCCGCCGAGCTTGTGCATCGGGTGGCGGGCAATGGTGCCGGCGAGCGATTTGCCTCCGACGAAAAATTCAGACGCCCACAATCCTTGTTCACCAAGCGCTTTATCGACACGAGCGCTGAACGCTTCCCTCAAATCGCAAGCGATCAGGTAATTCTTGCGATTGCTCGGGTCGTCTAGCTGCTGGCGTGAGTAGACGACGTATTCAACCTCAGGATTGTAGGCGATTCCCTGGTTGACCGGGATCGTCCACGGCGTTGTCGTCCACACTACCGCATGGGCGCCGACCAGCTCGGGGATCGGGCTTTCGACAATCTCGAACGCCACGTCGATCTGCGTCGAGACGATATCCTCATATTCGATCTCGGCCTCGGCCAGCGCGGTCTTTTCGACCGGGGACCACATCACCGGCTTGGCACCGCGATAGAGCTGGCCGCTTTCGGCGAACTTGTAGAGCTCGTTGACGATCGTCGCCTCGGCGGCGAAGTCCATCGTCAGGTAAGGCTTGTCCCAGTCGCCGGTGATTCCGAGCCGCTGGAACTGCTCGCTCTGCACATTGACCCAATGCTGGGCATAGGCGCGGCACTCGGCGCGGAATTCCCTGGCCGGAACCTCGTCCTTGTTGAGCTTCTTCTTGCGATACTGCTCCTCGATCTTCCATTCGATCGGCAGGCCGTGGCAGTCCCAGCCGGGCACATAGGGCGCATCCTTGCCCAGCAAAGTCTGGGTGCGGACGACCATGTCCTTCAGCGTCTTGTTGAGTGCGTGGCCGATATGGATGTCGCCGTTGGCGTAGGGCGGACCGTCGTGGAAGATGAACTTGTCCCGGCCGGCACGCGACTTGCGCACTTGGCCGTAGAGGTTTTCCGCCTTCCAGCGCTCGGCAATCGCCGGCTCTTTCTGCGGCAGGCCGGCTTTCATCGGAAAGTCGGTCCTGGGCAGGAAAACGGTCGAACGGTAGTCGGGTTTGTTATCGGGGGCGTCGGACATTTCGGCGGGCCTTAGGCGAGGGTCGCGCCAGCGGCAAGCAGCCGCTTTGCCTCCTCCGCGTCGCGCCCGATCTGGGCGATCAGCTCGTCATTGGAATCGAACGCCGCTTCCGGGCGAAGATAATGGAGCAGCGAAACCTCGGCCTTCTGACCGTAGAGGTCTCCAGAAAAGCCGAACAAATGGGCTTCGAGCAGCTCGTCCGGCTCGAACATCGGGCGATGGCCGAGATTGGCGACGCCATCATATTCGCTTTCGTCCGGCAAGCGCACCCGGACCGCGTAAACGCCGAATGCCGGGCGAAGATAGGGGCCGAGCTTCATGTTGGCGGTCGGCCAGCCGAAATCGCGGCCACGCTTGTTGCCGTGGATCACCTCGGCCTCGATCGCGAAGGGTCTCGACAGCAGCTGCGTTGCGGCATGCGGATCGCCGGCCTGAAGCGCCTCCCTGATCCGGCCGGAGGAAATGCGGACTCCGTCGAGCTCGACCGCGCCGACGGTTTCGGCCGTAATTCCGTGACTTGCGCCAACCTCACGCAGCACGTCGATGTTGCCGCCGCGGCCTTTCCCGAAAATAAAGTCCTCGCCAGTGACCACGCCCGCCGCACCGAGATGGCCGGCGAGCAGCCTGGCAATGAAGTCCTCGGCGGTCATGGAGGCCAGTTCGGCGCCGAAGTTGAAGACCAGCATGGCGTCGGCGCCGGCATGGTCGAACAGCCGCTGGCGTTGCTCGAGGGTGGTGAGGCGGAACGGCGGCGTATCGGGCTTGAAGTGACGGACCGGATGGGGATCGAAGGTGGCGACGATTACCGGACGGCGTTCATGTGCGCCGCGCTGGACGGCCCGCCCGACCACTGCCTGGTGACCGAGGTGAAAGCCGTCGAAATTGCCGAGCGCAATGATCGCGCCCTTAAGATCGTCTGGGATCGGCTGGTCATGGAACAGTCGCTTCATCGCGCGGCCAATGGCACAGGCGCTGGCATCGGCACCAGCCCGGCGCGGAGCACGCGCAGCGCGTTGCCGCCCATCACCGCGCGGATCTCATCCGGCGTGAAGCCCTCGTCGAGCAGCGCCTGCGTGACCTGGTCGAGGTGCGCGACGTCGAAGCGGGTCGTGGTCGATCCGTCAAAGTCGCTGCCCAGCGCCACATAAGACACGCCAACCAGGTCGCGAACGTAGCGCATCGCCTTGGCAATCGAGCGCGGAGAAATGTCGCACACCGCGGCGTCCCAATAGCCGATGCCGATCACTCCGCCGGTCCGTGCAACTCCTCGTATCTCCTCATCGGTGAGGTTGCGGTTGACCTTGCAGGTAGCCTGCACCCCGCCATGGCTGGAAACGACCGGGCGGCGGGCCATGCCGAGGATGTCGGCGACGCATTTGTGGCTGCAATGGGCGATGTCGACGATCATGCCCTTGGCTTCCATCGCCCGGACGATCCGGCGGCCGAAGGGGGTGAGGCCGCCTTTCTTTTCGCCGTGCATCGATCCGGCCAGCTGGTTGTCGAAGAAATGGGTCAGGCCGGCCATGCGGAAACCGGCGGCATAGAGTTTGTCGAGATTCTCCGCCTTGCCCTCCAGGTCGTGCAGCCCCTCGATGCTGAGCATGGCGGCGATGGGTTTCGCGCGCACCCTATCGGCAAGCAGGGCGTCGAGGTCAGCGTCATTGCCGACGCTCCTCAGCTGGCCGTTGGATGCGGCAACCGCACGGTCAAGCTTTTGCGCCTGCCACAGCGAGCGCTGGAGCAGCGAATTCCAGGTTCGCACCGGCTGCGCCTGGGCGATGGACAACAAGGTTATGTCGTCGGCCGCATCGGCGCTGTTGCGGTCGTAATTGAGGCCCTTGGGCGACTTGGTCACCGACGAAAAGACCTGAAGCGCGACATTGCCCTGCTGCAGGCGCGGCAGGTCGATGTGGCCCCTGTCCGAGCCGTCAAGCAGGCTTCGCTTCCACAGCAGCGTGTCGGCGTGCAGATCGACAATGGTCAGGCTTGCGTGCAGCTGCTTTGCCTGCGGGCTGACCGGGATCAGCCGGTTGCCGTCGATCTGGTTCTGTCCGCGCTCGATATAGCCGGGCAGCATTAACGCCGCGGCCGCGACCAATATGACGACTATGGCGAGTGCCCACCCCAGCTTGCGCATGGCCAAGCGGTAGCGAACTTCAGTTGCAAGTCCAGACGCTTGACTCTGATCCTGCCCGAACCTACATGGCCGCCATCCCGTTTTATCGGTCACGGCGGCGCATTCCTTGCGCGCGCCGTTTTTCCGTTGGAACGGGCTAACGCTTTGAGATGGGGCGGTCGGGTGCCCGCCGCCCTGTGGAGCTAGGAGAATTGCTTAATGGCACGTATCGCCGGCGTTAACTTGCCGACCAACAAGCGCGTGGTTATCGCGCTGCAATATATCCACGGCATTGGCCAGGCCAAAGCCAAGGAAATCACCGAGAAGCTGTCGATTGCGCCGGAGCGCCGCGTCCAGGACCTAACCGACCAGGAAGTGCTGCACATCCGCGAGGCGATCGACGCTGATTACACCGTCGAGGGCGACCTGCGCCGCGAGACGGCGATGAACATCAAGCGGTTGATGGACCTCGCCTGCTATCGCGGTCTGCGTCATCGCAAGGGCCTGCCGGTCCGCGGTCAGCGCACGCATACCAATGCGCGCACCCGCAAGGGCAAGGCCAAGCCGATTGCCGGCAAGAAGAAGTAAGCCCCCAGGGCTACTTCTCCTCGACTTAGAGAGATTAGGGATTTCCAATGGCACGTGAACCCCAGCGCCTTCGCCGTCGCGAGCGCAAGAACATCACCGCCGGCGTCGCGCATGTGAACGCCAGCTTCAACAACACCATGATCACCATCACCGACGCCCAGGGCAACGCCATCGCGTGGAGCTCGGCCGGGATGATGGGCTTCAAGGGCAGCCGCAAGTCGACACCGTACGCGGCGCAGGTTGCAGCCGAAGACGCCGGCCGCAAGGCCGCCGAGCATGGCGTCCGCACCCTTGAGGTCGAGGTCAAGGGCCCCGGATCGGGCCGCGAAAGCGCTCTTCGTGCGCTGCAGGCGGTCGGCTTCCAGATCACTTCGATCCGTGACGTCACTCCGATCCCGCACAACGGCGTCCGCCCGTCGAAGCGCCGCCGCGTCTGAAGTTCCGGCCAAAGTCTCACTTTGGCCGAAGTTTCAGGAAGAAAGTTTCAAAATCAGGAGTTTAGCGGGACGCCGCAACTCCGCTCTGCCAAGGAAGAAAAATGGCCGTCAACGCAAAGAACTGGCAGGAACTCAAGAAGCCGAACGCGCTGGAGCGCAAGCCGGGAACCGACGTGCGCCGCAAGGCAGCGTTCGTCGCCGAGCCGCTGGAGCGCGGCTTCGGCATGACCCTCGGCAACTCGCTGCGCCGGGTGCTGCTGTCGTCGCTGCAGGGCGCGGCGGTGACCTCGATCAAGATCGAGGGCGTGCTGCATGAGTTCTCGAGCCTCGCGGGGGTCCGCGAGGATGTTACCGACATCATCCTCAACGTGAAGCAGATCGCGTTGAAGATGGAGGGCGAGGGTCCGAAGCGGCTTCAGCTGTCGGCTACTGGTCCGGGCGAAGTCACCGCCGGCCAGATTGCCACGTCGGGCGACATCGAGATCACCAATCCCGAGCTGGTCATCTGCCACCTCGACGATGGCGCGACGCTCAACATGGAGCTGACCGCCGACGTTGGTAAGGGCTATGTCCCGGCCGCCGCCAACCGCCCGGCCGACGCCGCAATCGGCCTGATCCCGGTCGACGCGCTGTACAGCCCGGTCCGCCAGGTCGCCTATAAGGTGGAAAACACCCGCGTCGGCCAGGAGCTGGACTACGACAAGCTGACGCTGACCATCGAGACCGACGGCACCGTCACGCCGGAGGATGCGCTTGGCTATTCGGCCCGCATCCTGCAGGACCAGCTGCAGCTGTTCGTCCACTTCGACGAAAGCCAGATCCGTGCCATCCCGACCGCGGCGATGGCCGGCGCCCCCGGCATGGGCGGCGCTCCGGTCGAAGGCACCGCCGCCGACACCAACCAGCTCAACCGCTACCTTTTGAAGAAGGTCGACGAGCTGGAACTGTCGGTCCGCAGCGCCAACTGCCTCAAGAACGACAACATCATCTACATCGGCGACCTGGTCCAGAAGACCGAGGCCGAGATGCTCCGCACGCCGAACTTCGGTCGCAAGAGCCTCAACGAGATCAAGGAAGTCCTTGCCTCGATGGGCCTGCGCCTTGGCATGGACATCCCCGGCTGGCCGCCGGAGAATATTGAAGAGATGGCCAAGAAACTGGAGCAGGAGCTCCTGGGCTAAACTGTCCGGCGCTCGCCTGTCCCCCGGACAGGCGAGTGCCTCTCGGGTTTGGGCGGTGCCCGTAAACACCGCCTGGATCGGGCTACCTCATACGGGCCCCCTACGAACGAAGGAAAAGAACAATGCGTCATAAAGTCGCCGGCCGTAAGCTGCAGCGCACCTCCAGCCACCGCGCGGCCATGTTCCGCAACATGGCGGCTGCGCTCATCAAGCATGAGCAGATCACCACCACCACCGCCAAGGCGAAGGAGCTGCGCCCCTACGTCGAGAAGCTGGTCACGCTGGCCAAGAAGGGCGGTCTTTCGAACCGCCGCCTGGCCCATGCGCGGCTGATGGACGATACGCAGCTGGTGAAGCTGTTCGACGTCATCGGTCCGCGTTACGCCGACCGTAACGGCGGCTACACCCGAGTCATCAAGGCCGGCATCCGCTCGAGCGATGCGGCGCCGGTGGCGATCATCGAATTCGTCGACCGCGATGTCAGCGCCAAGGGCCAGGACAGCGGCCCGGAGATGATCGAGGACGAGGCCGAGGCCTAAGCTTCAATCAACCGAAGAAATTCGGGCTCGCAGGCGGATCGCTTGCGGGCCCTTTTTCTTGCGTCCGGCAAGTTGACTGTCCCAAAAGGGGACGGTTTTTCGCCGTGATGCTTTCCTAACCCATTATTATCACACATAGTTAACGCGGGTTTAACGCAACGGCGAGTCGCGCTGAGCCCTTGTGTGAGTATTTTGGGGGGACGGACATGGCAGGCGCAAGCGGCACGACGACGTCGTCTGGGACGTCGGGCAATGACAATCTGGTTGGCGGCTCTGGCAACGATTTGCTTAGCGGCGGGGCGGGCAGCGACAATCTTAACGGCGGCTCGGGCAACGATACGCTCGACGGCGGTTCAGGCGCAGACACTGTGCTCGGCGGCTCGGGTGCGGATCGGCTGATCTATCGCGCCTGGGAGAATCTCTGGGGCAGCGCAACCGGCACCTACCTTTCCTATGACCGCTATGACGGCGGCAACGGTGCGGTGAAGGCCGGGACCACCGGGACCGAGCTTGACACTCTCGTCGTCTATCTGAGCAATGACCAGTGGAACAACGCTTCGTTTATGGCCGCGTTCACGGCGGAATGGGCGCAGTATCAGCTGTTTATCGCGGCGCATCTCAACCGCAACACGGGCCAGGCCGACCAGACCGAATTCACCTTTCAAACGATCAATCTCAAGGTCTCGGCAGTCGAGAACGCGAGCTATGGGGTGGATCCAAATTCCCCCGACGCCAAGAACGATTGCGCGACGACGAATGAGGATGGTGCCGTCGTCATCAACGTCCTCGCCAATGACACGGATGGTAACGGCGACGCCCTGACGATCACCAAGGTTGAGGGCCAGGCCATCGTCGTCGGAGGTTCGGTTGCAGTCACCGGCGGCATTGTGACGCTGGGCGCGGATGGCAAACTCACCTTTACACCGAACGCCGACTTCAACGGCACGACGTCATTTAACTACACCGTTTCGGACGGCAGCCTGCTTACGGACACCGCGACGGTCAACGTCACCGTGAACGCGGTGGCCGACATCGTGGGCGACAGC
>NZ_JAMGBB010000002.1 GCF_023516505.1 Sphingomonas brevis
GCTGTCGCCCACGATGTCGGCCACCGCGTTCACGGTGACGTTGACCGTCGCGGTCTCGGTCACCCCGCCACTGGTCACCGTGTAGGTGTAGCTGTCCAGGCCGTTATAGTCGGCATTGGGCGTATAGGTGACCGTCCCGTCGCCGTTGTTCACGACGCTGCCGTGCGCGCCCTGCGTCACGCCGGTGACCGAAGGCGATCCCTCGAACGTGTCGTTGGCCAGCACATTGGTGGTGACCGCATTGTCTTCGTTGGTGCTGTC